>NVTL01000019.1 GCA_002401565.1 Rhodospirillaceae bacterium | reverse complement strand
GGTGGTGTAGCCTGTGTCCTTAACGGCACGCAGGACGTCTTCGCTTAGTCCGGTATCTTCAAAACTCATGTGGTATTTGCGCTCTATTCTTGGCGTTTCCTGTACATATTCATATGCACAAAGGGGGCAATATGCCCGTTCAGCGCCCAAAATTTTACAAGGCGCGATTCTCTATCCAGACACCGTTGCCCAGAAGGCCGGATAAACAACACGTTCAAGAGTGTATGTCAACGAAATTGGCGGTTTTAAAGAGATTTAACAACTCATGTGTTGCTGCGTTGCACTGGTGGGTGTGGAAGAGTAACCTGAGGCTTGAATTTATTGAACCAGAGGTCCCTATGCTTTTAACAAAAGATAAGTCATGTTTACTGGTGATCGACATCCAATCGCGCCTGAATCCGGTGATGTTTGACGAAAGCCGTGCCCCGTGGGGAGCCGCAAAATTGTTGCAAGGCGCCGACATTTTAGGCGTGCCAGCGTTGTTGTGTGAACAGTACCCCAAAGGTATCGGCGCAACGGTAGACGAGCTTCAAGATCTGATGCCTAAGGACTGCCCGATCGAAAAAAACACCTTTTCGTGTGCGTCTGATCCCGTTTTTCAAGATCGCTTTAAGGCTTTAAACAAGACCCAAGCCGTCATCTGTGGCATTGAAACCCACGTTTGTGTGTTGCAAAGTGCCTTGGAATTGTTGGCAGACGGCATCGACGTGTTTGTGGTCGAAGATGCCACCGCGTCTAGAACGCTTGAAAATCACGTGGCGGCCTTAAACCGCATCCGCGCAGAAGGGGGCCGCATCGTAACCCTTGAAATGGTGCTGTTTGAATGGTTAAAGAAAGCCGGAACACCTGAGTTCAAACAAATTAGCCAGCTGATTAAATAAGAAAGACTGCGAAGAACATGAAGAAAAAACCACACCTTATATTGTTGCCCGGCCTGTTATGTGATGCGGCCTTGTGGGCGGACCAAGTGCTCGGCCTGTATGAAGTCGCCGATATCGAAGTCGCCGATTTGACCGAATTTAACACTATGGAAGACCTGGCCCAAAACATTTTGGATGAGGCTCCGGATGAATTTGCCATCGCGGGCCTCAGCATGGGCGGATACGTGGCTCAGGAAATCATGCGTTTAGAGCCCGACCGTATTACGCACTTTGCTTTGTTGGATACTAATGCAGCGGCCGATCTGCCCGATCAAACCGAACGCCGCAAAGCCACCATGAAATTGGCCGAAGACGGGGGGCTTAGTAAAGTTGCCAGCCAAATGTTGCCCGCACTGGTGCATCCCGATCATTTGGGGCTCGATACCGTTGGCGGAGTCTATAAAGCCATGGCCGAACGGATCGGCGTGGATGGGTTTATAAACCAGCAAAACGCCATCATGCACCGGGTCGATGGCACCGCTGATTTAAGCGCCATCACGTGCCCGTCTTTGGTGTTGTGTGGAGCAGACGACCAGCTTTGTCCCCAAGACGTACACAAAGCCATGGCCAAGGCCATCGGCAACAATGCCACATTTGTTTCTCTTGAACAGTGCGGTCATCTCAGCACCTTGGAACAACCTAAAGCCACCACAGACGCTCTGCGGGCGTGGCTTTTGGAAGGCTAAGCAACGTGCGCATTATTGATCCAAAGAATTTTTCAGGCGCCCAGTCGTGGGATGCCTTGGACATTGCTAACATCGATGGAGCCACTGTGCGCTTGCATTGGACCCGCGATCCCTATATTTGGCATGTAAACGATGGCGAAGAAGTTTTTGTCGTTTTGGATGGTGAAGTCGATATGCATTGCCGTGATGAGGCTGGCGAAAAAATTCACCGCTTGCGAACGGGCGATATCTTTCACGCCAGCACGGGCGACGAACACGTGGCTCATCCCCAAGGCGAAGCGCGAATTTTGGTGATTGAACAAGCAGGAAGTATCTAATATGGCCCATATTCTCCCCTATAATTCAATTGTCCCCGACATCGACAAAACCGCTTACATTGCCGAAACGGCGGTGATCACTGGGGACGTTAAAATCGGTGCAGAAACGTCGATTTGGTACGGCTGCATAATGCGTGGTGATATTAATGCAATCCGCATTGGCAAGGGTGTGAACATCCAAGACGGCAGCGTGGTGCATGTGGCCAGACCGTTCGCCTGTATCATCGAAGACCGGGTCAGCATCGGTCACATGGCGTTGATCCATGCCTGTACGTTGGAAGAAGGCTGCTTTGTCGGCATGAAGGCTTGCATCATGGATGGCGTGGTGGTGGAAAAGGGCGCTTTTGTTGCCGCGGGGTCCTTGGTCACACCGGGAAAACGCGTGCCTGCGGGCGAATTGTGGGCCGGACAACCCGCTCGGTTTGTGCGCAAAATAAGCGAAAAAGATCAGGCCATTATGGATTACACCCAACCCAATTATGTAAAGCTGGGACAGGCTTATAAACTTGAGGAAAGCTCATGACCGATGATTTAGACGCCCGCGTGCAAAACCTAGAAGAAGCCTTGGCGCATCGTGACAGCGAATTGCAAGACYTGTCCGACATGGTCAGCCAGCAATGGAAACGCATTGAAGCCATTGAAGGTGAGCTTAACCGCACCAAGGACCGCATCATCACGTTAGAAGACGACGTTGGCCAAGGCGCTGAGGCCGATCAAAAACCTCCACATTGGTAAGGCTTAACCGCTTAAGTTCAAACCCCAACCCAAAACACTCACCGCATGATGCTGGCAATGTTCGACCAAAAGGTTTCGGTAAAGCTGAAAATCCGCACCGCCAAAAAATGCCTGCGCCCGCCTGTCRCCACACTGGGTGACGTGGTGGGGAATACGGGGAAGAACAATTCGTGCAAGACGTGCCATTCGATGAGAACAACAAAGAACGCCAAGAAACTATAATTAGGGCACTGTCACCGTAATCTTCCACGGACTATAGGCACATATTTATTTTTTTGCTATAAGAAGAAAAACTAAATAAAGATCTATTAAAAGTAGTAGCAATTCATCAACAGGAGAAAATTAATGTCGAAAATCATGTTTTCTGTAATCGCCGCAATTTTTCTAGCGGGATGTCAAACCACAGGTACGACATGGCAAGCAACAAATAAAGTTGATGAATTTACAGATAAACAGACAAAAATGGTAACGGTTGGGGAATGGCCGAGTGCAAATTACCTTGTAACACAATCGCTGAAATACTATCCGTTTGTGGGTATTCAAAATGATATGATTTTCGTTGGGATTCGTTCTGGTGGTCGTTACAGAGTTCCGACAGGAACTGTCCAACTCAGAATTGACTCAAGTCCAACATGGACGATTTCGCCTGAAGAAACACCCGTTGCTTTAAGCTCCTCTTACCCAATTCTTCAAATTCAAACAATGCCAGAATTTGCTAACCTTCAATCACAAATCATGGAAAACATGACAAAAATGATGTCGCCCTACACTGCGGCCACAGGCGAGAAAGCCAAGAAAATAATCAAAGAAATGATGAAGGGTAAGGTTATCAAGTATCGTGTTGTTGGGGCAAATCAAGCAGCCTCCACAACGGGAGAAGTTGCACTCAATGTCTCATTTATAAAAGCATTGCTACTCATTGGGATCACCAGAAGCTTTCTGAATTAGAATTACGGTGACATATGTGGACAGCCCTATCGTGCAAGATTAATTTTGGGCTCTGGGTAGATTGCGTGCAGTCATAGGCCCCTAGAAACGATGTTTCAGAAGACGCGGTAGGGCGTGTCCTGCCTGTTTGACGCGGCGCATTTGACCCCGCTGGCCTTGATGAATTACGGTGAGGCAGTGCCCTAAATTCTAAGGCGATGAGTTCGGTGGGGGGGTAAGTGCACTGTTACTGTAACCTCGTTCAAAGCCCACCCTAAAAATAGACACTCACCTGTATTGATCTCGCAATTTTCTGCTCGCTTGGCGGTTTTGTATGCCGTTTGGCATGACTGCCTTGACACTGCCGCCTCAAAACTGTACCTACCAGTATGTAAATAAACTTAAGTGAAATTTAAGGAGACCTAATAATGACCGCTTCCCTTTCCCCAGAGATTTTCTGGCTTGTGGCTGTAACCTTGATGACGGGGATGGTTTGGATGCCTTACATCGTTAATCGCATTGTCGAACACGGTTTGTGGACGGCTCTGAAAAATCCAGATACGGATACTCAGCCCAAGGCGAAATGGGCACAACGTGCCGAGGCCGCCCATAAAAATGCTGTGGAAAATTTAGTTGTTTTTGGCGTGCTGGTTTTGGCTCTTGTGGTGACTGATACGCAAACGGCGATGACGGCAACGGCGGCGGTGGTTTTCTTTTATGCCAGAGCCGCGCATCTGGTCATTTATATCTTGGGCATACCCTTGATCAGAACCCTTGCTTTTTTCATCGGCTTTTTGGCGCAAATGGTTGTGGGCTTAACGATTGTAGGGGGGGTGTAAAGAGAGATCTGTTTAAGATACAAGGGCTAAAACCATTATAAAACAAGGGTTTCTCTTGTTATTTGTCTGAATTGCGTGCAGTATTATAGTATTATTGCTCACAACTTGTGGATCGTAGATGAAAAAAATACTTTTGGTTTTCACCTTAATGTTTTCGATGCTGGCCTTTGTTGGCATGGTGCAGGCCGAGAAATTGGCCACACCCATGGCGCCTTCAAAAGGCAAGGTTCTGTTGACGGTCAAAGGACAAATTAACCGAACCAATGGGGGGGATAAGGCGACTTTTGATCGAGAACGGTTGCTGAATTTAGGCGTGCATACTTTAAAAACATCAAACCCGTTTATCAAAGGCGTCCATACGTTCGAAGGGGTGTATTTGTCGGATGTTTTGGATGCGGCAGGCGCGAATGGAAAAACCATAACGGCGCTGGCCATTGATGGCTATTCAACGGATATTCCGGTTTCAGATGCCCATAAATACAAGCCCCTGATCGCCTTGAAAATAGATGGTAAAGTTATGCGCGTACGAACCAAGGGGCCTTTGTGGATTATCTATCCGGTGGATCAGATCGAAGAATTAAGATCAGAAAAATTTTCCACTCGATCCATTTGGCAACTGATCACGTTGACGGTGAAATAATCCTGTGACCCAAAACCAACACACCCGCAACCCCATCACCTTATTTTTTGGTGTGCTTACGGTCAGTTTTCTGATCTTTGCGGTGACGTCGCTGGTGCTGTTGCGATCCAGTCAGGAAAAACAGCAACAACATTCTTATGATGAAACCGGATTGGCGGCGTTGCAGGTGCGTTTGCATTATGAAATGTTGTTGGGGAAATTGGCTGCTGTGGAATCAGCGACCCTGCAGGGCAGTGTGGATGATGCCGTGGTTGCTTTTGATGTCTTGTATGAACGTCTTAAAGTTTTGCCGGGACGCCCGACGTATGACAAATTGTTGGACGAAGAAACCTTGGCCTTGCAACGCCAAGTGTTGACCGCCTTAACACAGGAAATTCCCTTTATTGATGGTGCGGCTGATGGGGATGGAAAACTGCTTTTGGGCATGTATCAACGCCTGTTGCCCTTAAAACACAAAGTAGATCGATTGGGGCATCGCCCGGTTCAGGTCGCGTCCGATCGACGGGCGCAGGCCACTCAGGATTTAGAAGATCAATCAAATCTGTTTTTTTGGATTATTACAGGGTTCATTGTTTCCGGTCTCATTTTTACAATTGTGATTTTCCGCCAGTTAAAAACACAACATAATTTAAGTGAAAGTTTGCGGCGTTCGCGCGACGAAGCTGAACAAGCCAGTGCGGCAAAGTCTCAGTTCCTCTCTCATATGTCTCACGAATTTCGCACCCCGATGAATGCGATTTTGGGCTTTGCTCAATTGTTGGATATGGATAAATTAGAATTTAAACATCAGCAATCGGTCAAACAAATCTTGAACAGCGGCAACGAAATGTTGAGCTTGATCAATCAGGTTTTGGCGCTTGAACACATCAATGTGGGGAACGTTAAGTTAGACCCGACCCCAGTTGAGCCCAAAAAAGTTTTACAAGAATGTTATGATATGTTGCGAACAAATGCCGCAGATCGTGACGTTCAAGTCCGTATTGTTGAACCCGATCAAGCCGTGGCAAACATTTTTGTGACAGATCATTTACGTCTGCAACAAATTATATTTTGCCTGTTATCAAACGCGATCAATTACAATCGGCCGCAAGGCACGGTGTCGATGTTTGTTGAAATGGCTTCGGACTTAGATATTAAGTTCAGCGTCCAAGACACTGGCGTTGGCATTCCCTTGGACCAACAAGACGATGTTTTTCAAGCCTTTAACCGTTTGGGCAGAGAAGCTCAAGATATCCAAGGCACCGGCGTTGGTCTGACCATTGCCCATGAATTGGTCAAACTGCTGGGTGGTTCTATCCACTTCACAAGCATTCCAGGGCAAGGGTCAACTTTTTGGATTGTTTTGCCGCTTATTCCTCCGCCTGTTCCGATCACAAACGGAGCTTAGCGCGGCTGGACTTAGCCTGAAAACGGACTGTTGTGAGGCTGTTGTTTTCAAAATATTTGCATTTTTTTTAAAAGGTTTTGTAAAAATCTTAACAAAAGCAGTTCATTGTGCCATAAATGTTTGCAAATTAAGGTATTTGGGAGCTTCCGAACATGGACGCAAAAGTTAAAACAAGCAGAAAAAATAGAAATAGTGTTTATAAAGTGGGACGCATTGCCGTTTCCGCCGCTGTTCTGAGCGTGATGTTGAGCGGGTGTTCTTCCGTTCCGGACGCGATTAACCCCGTGAAATGGTACGAACAAACCACCGATTTTTTCTCTGGTGATCAACAGGCTTCAAGTGTTCAGGCTGAACCGGCCCAAGGGCAGGGCGTGGCAACCAACAGCGGTCTTGCCGCTGATCCGAACGCTCCGGCTCCGGCGCGCCAACAGGTTAGCCAAGCTGCGGGTGGTCTAGGTTCTGATGCATCGTCCAGCAATTATGCCAGCGCTCCAATTGCGCGCCAAGGGGCGGCCCGTGATGTGCTGACCCCTGCTGAAACGGTGGCGATGAATACGCCGTTGGCACAACCTTCCAGCACACCTCCTGCACCAATGGCTCAGCCTAGTGTTGCGGTGACACCGACGTTTGTTGCTCCGGCTCCTGCACCGTCTGCGGCTCCGGCCACCTTGATGGCTCAGACTCCTGCGTATGCGGCACCATCGTCCTCAGCGCCTAAGCGCTTGTCGTTTGCTGATGCTCCGGCGCCTCCAGAATTTAACATCCCCAATTACGGCGTTAATTCTCCATTCAATGGCGATCAGTTTGAAACCATCGTGATTTCAGGCGGTGGCATGGATGAAATGGCTTCCGTTCAACCACGTCGTTTGGCGATTGCGGGAACGACGGCTCCGGCTCCGGTTGCTTTTGGAGCACAATTTCCAACACCGGGTGCCACCACAACACCGATGGCTTCGGGCGTACCTGTGAATTTGGGTAACATGACCCGTGTGGCGACCATTCACTTTGCCAATAATTCATCGAATATGGATGCGCGAGATCGTTCGATTTTAAGCGCCGTTATTCAATTGCAAAAAGAACGCGGTGGTCGGGTTGTGGTGATTGGTCATGCCAGTTCACGCACCCGCGATATGGATTATTTGCGTCATAAAATGGTGAATTTCGAAATTTCCATGCAGCGCGCCATGAGCATTGGTTCGGCTTTGAAATCACGTGGATTGGGCGATCAGAACTTGGAAGTTCAGGCCGTGTCTGACTCGCAACCGCTTTATCAAGAAGTCATGCCTTCGGGTGAAGTTGGCAATCGTCGCGTGGAAATTTACCTCGCCGCGATCTAATTCAGGCTCCGTATAAGATTGAACGCCGCCTCCTCAAACCTTGGGGAGGCGGCGTTTTTTCCAATTCACACTTGTTTGCACGCTCACTCTCTGGCAAAAATAGGCTCATGGTACAAGAATTTCACAGCATTCGGCGCTTGCCGCCCTACGTCTTCGCAGAAGTCAATAAAATGAAGGCCCGCGCACGTGCGGCCGGCGAAGACATAATTGATTTTGGCATGGGCAATCCCGATCAACCCACACCGGCCCACATTGTTGAAAAACTGGTGGAAACGGCGCGCAATCCCCGCACCCATACGTATTCAAATTCCCGCGGTATTCCGGGCCTGCGCAAAGCGCTGTCGGCGTATTACGAACGCCGCTTTGATGTGTCGATCGATCCCGAAACCGAAGCCATCGTTACGTTGGGGTCCAAAGAAGGTCTCGCGAACTTAGCCAGCGCCATCACCACACCCGGTGATGTGATTTTGGTGCCCAACCCCAGCTACCCCATTCACCAGTTCGGTTTTATCATTGCGGGTGCGGCGGTGCGCAGCATTCCGGTATCCACCGGACCTGAATTTTTCGAAGCCTTAAAAAGTGCGGTTAAACACTCGGTGCCCAAACCGTCGATGTTGGTGATCAACTATCCCAACAACCCGACCGCCGAAGTCGCCGATTTGGCTTTTTACGCGGAAGTCGTGGATTTTTGCCGCTTTCACAATATTTATGTCTTGTCGGATTTGGCCTATTCGGAAATTTATTTTGACGACAACCCACCGCCATCCATGTTGCAGGTTAAAGGCGCCAAGGACATTTGCGTGGAATTCACGTCCATGTCCAAAACCTATAACATGCCGGGCTGGCGCATTGGTTTTGCCGCCGGAAACCCTGAATTGATCGGGGCGTTGACGCGCATTAAGTCGTATTTAGATTACGGTGCGTTTACACCCATCCAAGTCGCGGCCACGGCGGCTTTGAACGGTCCTCAGGACTGTGTGGATGATATTCGCGCCCTGTATAAAGATCGCCGCGATGTGTTGATTGACGGACTGGCTCAGACGGGCTGGATCGTGCCAAGCCCATCGGCCACCATGTTTGCTTGGGCGCCGTTGCCTGAACCCTTTAAACACATTGGGTCATTAGAATTTTCCAAATTATTGCTGAGCGAAGCCCAAGTGGCGGTGGCTCCGGGCATTGGCTTTGGCGAACATGGCGATGATCATGTGCGTTTGGCCTTGGTCGAAAATAAACACCGCACGCGCCAAGCGTTGCGGTCCATTAAGTCCTTTATGGACAATGCTGATACCATTCTTGAAAAGGCGGAAAAAAACCGCAAGGAGTCTAAATAAGTGTCTGATCCTCTTAAAGTCGCTATTGCTGGCCTGGGCACCGTTGGTGTTGGTACGGTTAAAATCCTTCAACAACATGCTGATGTGATTGAAAATCGGTGTGGGCGTGCTATTAAAATTACGGCCGTCTGTGCAAGGTCAAACAAAGACCGGGGCGTAGACTTGTCCGGCTATGAATGGTTTGATGATGCCGCCCAAATGGCGGTTAAAGCCGATGCGGACGTGATCGTTGAATTGATCGGCGGATCAGAAGGCATTGCCAAGGACGCGGTTGATGCGGCGCTGGCGGCGGGACGTCACGTGGTTACGGCGAACAAAGCCTTGGTTGCCCATCACGGACAAGCTTTGGCGACGATGGCCGAAAGCAAAGGCGTTAGCCTCAATTACGAAGCCGCCGTTGCGGGCGGTATTCCGGTCATTAAAACCTTGCGCGAAGGTTTGGCGGGCAACGCTATGACCCGCGTGCAAGGTATCTTGAACGGCACCTGTAATTATATCCTGACCACCATGCGCGAAGAAGGCCGTGATTTTGAGGAAGTGTTAAAAGACGCTCAGGATTTTGGTTACGCCGAAGCCGATCCCAGCTTTGACATCGATGGTGTGGATGCGGCGCACAAGCTCGCCATTTTGGCCTCTGTCGCGTTTGGCGTTCAGGTTAATTTTGACGCGGTGCATATCGAAGGCATCCGCCATATTTCATCAACCGATATCGAATTCGCCGAAGAATTAGGCTACCGGATTAAATTGCTGGGCATTGCCGCCATGACCGAACATGGTTTGGAACAACGTGTGCACCCCACAATGGTGCCGTTGTCAGCCCCCATTGCTTCGGTCGAAGGTGTGTTTAACGCCGTGGTTACCGATGGAGACGCGGTCGATACCTTGATGCAAGAAGGCCGTGGAGCCGGCGAAGGCCCAACCGCATCCGCCGTGGTTGCCGATATTTGCGACATCGCACGGGGCATTATGGTGCCGACGTTTGGTGTGCCCGTTGCCAACTTAAAACCATCCCAGCCCCGGCCTATGGGGCAACATGTGGGCGCGTATTACGTGCGCATGATGTTGGTGGATGAACCGGGTGTATTTGCCGATGTTGCCGCCGCTTTGCGCGACAACAATGTGTCTATGGTATCGATGTTGCAGCAAACAAGCGAATCTGGTGATGCCGTTCCTGTGGTTTTGACCACCCACGAAACCAAGGAATCGGACATGAATTCTGCTTTAAAAGCCATCACCGCCTTGGATACGGTTGTTGAGGCTCCGCACATGATCCGCATCGAAAGCGCTTAAAATATGGGAAAAGGACAAGCCTCTGTCACGCACATGCTGGGCGAAGGCAAACTGTCCTTAACCGGAAAACGCTGGTTGTTAAAAGACGCCGATGAACGCCAAGCCTTGGCCATTTCACAACGCTTAAACGTGCCTGAAATTTTGGGCCGCGTGTTGGCCGATCGTGGTTTGGACGTGGAACAAGCCCCGGATTTTTTAGACCCAAAACTGAAAACCCAACTGCCTGATCCCTTGCATTTAAAAGACATGGACAAGGCCGCTGAACGTCTGTCCAAAGCTATTCAAAACGCTGAAAACATTGCAATTTTTGGTGATTATGATGTGGATGGCGCGACCTCGTCGGCGGTCCTCAAACGTTTCATCCAAGGGGCCGGGGGCAAGGTCTTGGTCTATATTCCCGACCGTTTAGAAGAAGGCTACGGCCCCAATGCTCCAGCCTTGTTAAAACTTCAAAAAGAAGGCGCCACTTTGGCCATTACGGTCGATTGTGGCCAGACTTCGTTTGACGCTTTGGGGGAAGTTGCCGACGCTGGTTTGGACGTCATCGTCATCGATCACCACCAAGGCGAAGCGACCCTGCCCAAGGCCGTGGCGGTCGTTAATCCCAATCGCATGGATGAAACCAGCCCGCACGGTCAAATGGCCGCCGTGGGCGTATCGTTTTTATTCGCGGTCGCCACCAACGCTAAATTGCGCGATGCCAAATGGTATACGGCTGAACGCAAAGCGCCCAATTTGATGGACGTGTTGGACATCGTGGCGTTGGGCACCGTGTGTGACGTGGTGCCGTTGGCGGGTGTAAACCGGGCGTTGGTGTCGCAAGGCTTAAAAGTCATGGCGACCCGTCAAAACCTTGGCCTGAAAGCCCTGGCTGACGCCGCTGGCATCACCGAAGCCCCATCCGCGTATCACTTAGGATTTGTCCTAGGCCCGCGCATCAATGCCGGGGGACGAGTGGGGGAATCAAACTTAGGCCAACGTTTGCTGACCACCCACAACGCGGGCGAAGCCACGGCCATTGCCCAACGTTTGTGCGACTTAAATACCGAACGCCAAGAGATTGAAGCCGCCGTATTRGACGAAGCCACGCAAATTTTGGAAAGCCGCCTCGCCGGGGGTGAGCCCGGCCCGATTGTTATCGTTGTCGGCGAAGGCTGGCATCCCGGCGTGATCGGCATCGTGGCGTCACGGCTGAAAGAAAAATATAACCGTCCTGCGTGTGTCATCAGCATGTTGGGTGACCAAGGCACCGCGTCCGGTCGGTCCATCAAAGGTGCCGATTTGGGCGCGGCCGTAATCTCGGCCCGCCAAGCGGGTATATTGTTAAAAGGCGGCGGGCACGCCATGGCCGCAGGCTTTAGTGTGGCGCGCGATAAGCTGGAAGAACTCGAAAAATTCTTAAGCAAACGCATGGTCGAAGATTTGGGCGAAAACCCACCCCCACCGGGTCTGTATATCGACGCGGTTACGGGTGTCGAAGGGGCCAATTATCGACTAGTAAAGACCCTGGAACGCTTGGCCCCGTTCGGTGTCAGCAATCCAGAGCCCAGATTCTGTATCAAGAACGCCAAGATTGTCAAAGCCGACCCCGTGGGGGCAGATCAAAGTCATGTGCGTCTGATTTTGACGGGCGAAGGCGGCGAAGGAAAGCTCACCGCCATCGCGTTTCGGGCGTTTGATTCTGATCTGGGTCCAGCTTTGGTCAAACATGGTGGAAAGCCATTCACCTTGATCGGGCGGCTGCGTATGAACGTCTGGAACGGTTATGAAAGTGTGCAGTTAATGGTTGATGATGGCATTGCCGATTGGTCTTAAGCCCTTAAGACTTAATCCACGTGAAGGGTATTGTGACCAATTTCAATAGCCTTAAACAGAGCGTCTTCACCAGCATCGACAAACAAAGGTTCCGTGGGCGTTTTGTCTGAATAGCCGACAATGCCAGCGGTGACGGTCACCCGCACCGTTTCTTCATCGCGAATATCAAAACTGTGCCCAGCAATTTCAGCCTGAAAACTGCGCGCGAATTTTTCGGCGATTTGGGTGCGCATTTTCGGGAAAATGATGGCGATTTCTTTGCTGCGATACCGGCAAATCGTATCGGTGGGACGCACGGCTTGTTTGATAATCTTGGACAATTTCCGCAATACATAATCGCCGGGTTCGTAGCCATGTTCCGCATTGATTTCGGACAGGTTATCAATGTCCAACATTAACAACGACAAGGGGTGGCCCAGTTCTTTGGCAATCTTGATTTCTTTTTTCAGGGTTTGGTGAAAAACCCGGCGGTTCCACATTCCGGTCAGCGCATCGTGGGTGGCGAGATCTTCCAAAGCTTTTTCATCATTTTGGATTTTGCGGATGACACTGTTGATTTGCCAGACAAAAAAGATCGTCAGGACGATGCCGATAAAGCCCCCGGCAACCGCCATAGCGGTGGTGCTGGCGGGGTCATAATAAACGGCGGCAAACGCCGCGCCCGTCCACATAAACAGGGCAAAACCGAAAACGACTTTAATGATCTTAAAGTTAACGGGGGTGCCTTCGCGTTGTTTGCGGCTGTATTGTGCCTTCACCAAAACGATGCCAGCAATGGTCGCGATGACCGCGTAGCCGACAAAGTATAAACTGTGCATATCCATTTGGTGAATTCCCCCCTTAAGTTGACAGTATACAAAATCGTTTCTGGTGGAAAGTCTTTATAAAATAATTGGATTGTACGCAGCCTGAATTGTGTATTCAGACTGCGTTCATGTGATAAGCTTTGCGCAATTGGTGGAGATCCATATGGAACGTAGACTTTATTTTGTTTTTGGGGATGTGCTGGCGTGCGCTTTGGCGGGCGGCGGCGCAGGGTTGGTGGCATTTTATGCTCTGCCCAACGATTGGTTGGCGGTGTTTGGCATGTTGGGCGGCATGGGCCTTGGCATGATCGCGGGCATGGTGATCGGGCTTTTGCTGTCGCCTTTTTTTGGCGCCATGGAAGTCATGATTCCGGCAGCCTTGGCGGGCATGGTATCGGGCATGTGGGTGGGCATGATGCATACGACCATCACCCTGTCGGATGCGATAGGCACAGGGGCGGGCATTGGTGTGTTGTGTTTGGCCTTTACCTATGTTCGACATGTACGGTTACATGGCACGGTGGACCCCGATGATTTGGATTTAGAAGATAAAAACAATGAATAAAAGCCAACAAGATAAATGGGATTACGCCGCCGGGTTTTATGATCTGTTAGAAGGCTTTGGCCCCGAACGCCGCTGGCGTCCCTATAAACAAAAGCTATATTCAAAAATGAACGGCAAGATTTTGTTTTTGGCGGTGGGAACGGGCCTAGACATCTTAAGTTTTCCCCCGGACCAAGACATCACGGGAATCGACATCAGCCCCAAAATGTTGGAAAAAGCTCAGCCCCGCGTGGATGCTTACGCGGGCAACATGACCACCCAACAAATGGACGTGCATGAGCTTGAATTTGCTGACGATAGCTTTGATCAGGTGTTTACGGCCTGCACATTTTGTTCGGTGCCGGACCCCGTTAAGGGCTTGATTGAGCTTAGGCGCGTCTTGAAACCAGACGGCACCTTAAACATGTTTGAACACACCGGGTCGTTTACGTTTCCGTTTAATGTAATGCTGAATTTTATGAACCCGGCGGTGAAAAGCATTGGTCCAGAAATTAACAGGAATACCGTGGCGAACGTAAAGGCGGCGGGCTTTAAAATCGAAAAGGTCAGCCACGTGTTTTTAGACATCGTCAAAACCATCGAAGCCAAGGCGCCCTAGACGTGGAAGAGCTCACAGGCTTCATATTGGCTTCGTTTGCCTTGGTCGGCAGTCCCGGCCCAGCCACCCTAAGTCTGGCCGCCACAGGGGCCGCCTTTGGTGTGCGCCGGGGGCTTGCGTATCTGGCCGGAATCGAAGCCGGCTTGGTCCTGATCATGATCATGATGTCTACGGGCCTCACCGGATTGTTGATGGCGGTGCCCAGCGCGGCCCCCGTTGTCACCGGGGCAGGGGCCGCGTACATCTTATATTTGGCGTACCGCATTGGCACAGCGCCCATAACGTTCGAAGAAGGCCAACCTGAACGCCATCCGTCCTTTTTTGGCGGTATGTTCCTGTCGTTGGTGAATCCCAAGGCCTATGCCAGCATGGCGGCGCTGTTTTCCGGTTTTTTGCTGGTCAAAGACAGCGTGGTCGAAGACGCGTTGTTAAAAGGCGCGGTCTTGTTGGTCATTTTGACCTTTGTCGACGTGTTGTGGCTTTTTGCGGGCGGTGTGCTGGCTCGGCGTGTGAAAAACCCCAAAACCCACCGCATCATCAACATCGTCTTTGCCGTTTTGTTGGTCTTGTCCGTTGCCTTTGCCGTGATGTTTTAGGTCCAACTGTGATGAGGGTCACAGCCATTTTCGCCCTGTGATTTACATTTAATGTAAATTAACGATTGGGTAAGAAATTGGAGCGGCAAAATGACAACACAATACAGCCAGTTGAGTCAGAAAGACTTTTCAAATGTGAATGTGGTCATCGCCGATTCTAATCCGCACGAGAGAGAGGCCATAGAAAACGACCTTTTAACCATCGGTTTTAAAAACATTCTTTCCACGGACAACTGCAAAGACCTGACAAATGCCATTGTTGAAGGTCAGGTTGATTTGTTGATTTGCGATACGGCCTTAGAAGACGGCTGCGTGACGGACCTTGTTTATTCAATGCGTTTAGGCGTCTTGGGAAATAACATGTTTCCGGTGGTGATTATGATCATCACCGAACCCACCCAACGTATTGTGCAAAACGTCATCAATTCAGGTGTCGATGCCATTTTGGCCCGTCCTTTTTCTCAAAACAACCTTTATGAACGGGTGCTCAAACTCAGCAATAAACGCGAACATTTTGTCGTCACCAGCGATTATATCGGCCCCAATCGACGCCAGATGCATCGTCCGGGAACGCTGGAAATCCCCAAAATAACGGTGCCYAATCCCTTTCGCAATAAAGTCACAGGTTTTTTCAGCCCGGCTGAATATGACGATTTTGTTGAACACACGGCGACCACAATCAATGAACAGAGGATCACACGTCAAACGTTTCACATCAGTTATTTAATCGATAAAATTCAGCCCGGTGAAGGGGGGTATCGTCCCTCAAAAGGATTACCTGCGGAATGGAAAAGTCTGGTGTTTACGACCAACGATTTATCCGTTCGTGTTAAATCCAGCCAGTTTACGCACATGAACAGGATGACCCTGACCCTCACTAAATTTGTTAATGAAATGGACGACGCCGGAACTTTACAAAGCAATGACCTGCGTTTGTTAACCCATCTTTCAAACGGAATTTCCAGAGGCCTTTCTTTGCATTAATGAGGTTCAGTTCTTATTTTTTGTTCAAGATTTTTTTGACCCGGTTGGCCTGATCCAAACGCGATACGGTGGGCAATCCACATGAGCCCAATAGGGGCTTTAGATAGCTCATGAACTTATCCGTGACGTCATTGCCGTCTTTGTTGATCATGTTTTTCGCCATCACCTTGGTTTTAGCAGCCACCGCCGATATGGGCGATAGTTTGTATTCGACCGCGTAATCTCCGGTCCGGTGAATGGTCACCGTGCCGTGTTTTTTGCCCGAAAAATGAGCGTACTGAACGGCCTTTTCACCAACGGCGCGGGCTTCGCTTTGGTCAATGTCCGATACACAGCCCAAAAATGAACGCTGCAAATACCCAAAGGTATCGCCGCGCACGCGGGTGATGCCCGTTTTGGCTTTGATTTGGTCACACAACAGGTCGGCTAAGGCCCCGGTGCCCGAAAGCTGGATATTGCCGTGCGCGTCTTTTTCAATGTTCTTCATCAGYTTGGTGATGATGGGCGCGCCCTTGGCATCGTGAATGCCTTCGGATACGGCGACGATGCACCGTCCGTATTTGTCATAGACGCGTTTGACGTCTTTGAGGAACGACGTCATGTTGAACGTGCGTTCGGGCAAATAAATCAGGTGTGGACCGTCTTCGCTGTACAGACGAGCCCCCGCAGAAGCGGCGGTCAAGAACCCCGCATGACGGCCCATCAGGACCCCCACGTATACGCCTTTCAGAGCTTTGTTGTCTTGGTTTATGCCGGTAAACGCAGACGCCACAAATTTAGCCGCAGACGGAAAACCCGGCGTGTGATCATTCACCATCAAATCATTGTCGACGGTTTTGGGGATGTGGATACAGGTCAAATCGTGACCGATTTTTTGTGCGTGTTCGGCAACAATGCGTGCTGCATCGGACGAATCGTTTCCGCCGATGTAAAAAAAAGTATCAATTTCGTGGGCCTGAAGCACACGGGAAATCTCTTGGCAGTATTTTGCATCAGGTTTGTCGCGGGTTGATCCCAAAGCCGAACAGGGCGTTTGGGCGACGGCTTCTAGATTCGCCGTCGGTTCTCGACTCAGGTCCAAAAAGTCTTCATTGATGATGCCGCTGACACCGTGTTGAGCCCCATATACATGCTGAATCCCCGGAAACTTGCGGGATTCCAGGACTGCGCCGACCAAAGACTGATTGATAACCGCGGTCGGGCCGCCACCTTGAGCAATAAGAACCTTACCTTTAAGCATGAGATTTCCTTTATTTTTGTTATTTTTTGCCTTTGAAGTTTACCCAAAAATGAGGCGTGGTAAAGCGCGAACATGCCMGAATAAAAAATAACCTAAAAAAGGGGCTTGATTTAAAATCTCAGAGCGGTTATTTAACCCGTGCTTCCAACGAGACCCCTTCGTCTAGAGGCCTAGGACACCGCATTTTCATTGCGGCAACACGGGTTCAAATCCCGTAGGGGTCACCAAGCCATAATGCAACTAATTGATTTTATTTAGCTTTTCGTGATTTTTCCCGAACCTTTTAGGAAGGTTAGGGAAAATGTGTTCTATTTTTGTCCATCAATTCGTTGCCTGACGCTCTCAGCCAATTGCTTTTGCTGTGCTGACTTTGTATAGCGTTCAACTTCAGCCAATGTGGTGTGTCCCGTGATGGACATAATTTCAAGTGTCGTGCATCCCAGTTCAGCTAAACGAGCGGCGGCGGCTTTGCGAATGCCGTGGGCGGAACAGTGTGGCAACCCAGCCTTATTGCAGACTTTGCGAAACCACGTTCCGAAGCCGTTCGGTGTATGGGGCTTGCCGTAGGCCGTGATAAGATAGGTTAAATCACCCGTTTTGCTGTTATTGATAATTCGTTCCAGCTCATTTAGGACTGGAATTTCCATGGCTTTACCAGTCTTTTGTTGGGTGAATTTCATCCATCTATTTTTGACGTGTTGGCGGCCCATTGTCACAATATCGCCCCGGCGTTGCCCGGTGTAGAGTAACAAGGCGAATGCTAACCGGGCTTTGGTGCCAATCGGATGAGTGTCTTCAAATTTTTGAACTTCTTCGATGGTCCAAGCGTGGAACCCGGTGCGGTTTTTTGGCTTTAATTTTTCAATGTTTCGGGCCGGGTTGTCGTCCATATAATCGTAATTAACAGCATACTTAAAAACTTGGCGAATGGCCTTGATCATATTGTTTGCGGCTTCTGGTGTATCCGCTTTTTCATCACGGATTTTGCGAAGATGGCGGGGCAAAAGTTGTGCGTAGCGTTTCGTACCGTGTTTTTTACTGAAATTTTCCAAAATATTACGGCGCATTGCCCTTGTACCCTGCTTTAATTCCTTGAATGCCGGGTTTTGGTAATATTGCTCAATCAACCAACGTATTGTTCCAGATTGTGAGCGTTGATAAGCTGGTTTAGTTTCAATAATGCCGTGAGATGCGTTTTGATAATCTTCCCAAAATTCAGGCGAACCAACTGGGCCACGCAAGGGTATGCGTGGTTTTCCGGATGTTTTATTGCGGTAATAAATCCGCAATCGCCCATGTCGATCTTGATATTGTTCAAGATGTTTAATTTTGATGCTTGCCATCATTCATCCCAATCGTTCTTTTCGTCATTAGGTGTTTTTGCTCGTGGCAGGTCTTCAAATCTTTCATTGAGCTCAATCGTATCCCAAACACGTTTCACACCAATCAGACGTGGTTTTGGCATTATGCCAGCTTTTACCATTTCTTCAAACTTTGTCGGCCCGCACCCAACATACGCGGCGGCATTGTTTTTAGATAATCCACGCGGTGTCGTGTTTAAATCCATTATTTTAAGCTTTTCCATAATCCAAACTTGTTAATTCATGAACCTTGGTGCGCAGTCGTTCTCGATTAGTCGGTTTTTTTGGGGGACCTGTTTTGCGGACTTGAGCATGGTTCTCCTTTTCAGAAAATGGTGTCGTGTTGAGTGATGTAGGCGTAGAATATCTTTTTGTCAAACAAATAAAATAAGCAAAAACAATGACTTATGATACCTCCTGACCCCGCATGAGCTCTTATGACCCTTCATGACCCCATATGACCTCAGCGAAATTATTTTGAAAAAAGTGCATTTTTTTCAAAATAAGCCATTGAGAGGGCCGATTTGATGATGAGACCCCTTTTTTGATCATGTCCAGAGGTGCTAAATTTTATTTTCCTTTTGGTCATTGATGTCCTGTCGTAAGTAAGAAAGAATATAAATGGGCAAGAGTCAATGTGAAAAAATCAATTAAAACAGTTACTTGTGACAACTCCAGCTATCTCCAGCTAAGTCCAGCTATCTCTAGCTAACTCCAGCTATCTCCTGACAACGTGAAAAATAATTTTCAGGTGTGAGACTGTTTGGTTGAGAATTTGCCCTGAAAAGGGGGCTGTTTGTTAAGATGCTGAATTTCAATAAATTAAATTATAACAATGCATTGTATTGATTTAATGGGGATATGCATCAAGATCGTGCCGGGTTAAAATCTATCCAAAATATTTTTTCAGGAAAAGGCTCTTTATTTGAACGACAAACCTAAAAACGTGTTTGTTTAGCTGGCGAGGGCGCGCTCAACCGCTTCAGGTTCACGGTCAATGATGGTCAGCGTATCTTGCGGATGCCGCCAGTCCAGAAGTTGGGGCAGTTGTAATAACGGCTTTCACTTCCTTGTCCTTGCGGCCTCCTTATTTGTTCTTCATTTCAAATTTATGGTACAATCCGATCATGGAAAGCGCGATTATCATGTTTGTCTTTTTAAGCGTTGTGGTCGGCGGCTATTTGCTTCCTTCCATAATTGCCTGTTTTCGCCATCATCCCAACGGCGCTGCAATTTTTGTTTTAAACGCATTTGCAGGGTGGTCTTTTGGGGGCTGGTTAATCGCTTTGGTCTGGGCCGTTATTCACTTTCGGGCTGACTCAGCGTAAAATCCTTGTTTTATAACTTCATGATATTTTATTCATTAATTACAGTGTCTTAATATTAGTTCCATGAGTTCCACAAGATTCCACGTCTTCCATGTCGTAAAGAGGGGCAGGATATGTATGGTGTAACACCATCCTCCTGCCAGCCTTTCGGCTTAGGGGACTTATTCGCACTGTGTGCTCAACGGAGGGCAGGGAAGGTCTGTTCGAAAGTTGTGCTTTGCAGATTGACAGTTGATACGTCAGTGGCGTATAATTTTATATGGCTAAAGAGAAAATTACAGTCGCGGAAACGAACGCCTTTATTGCACAGGCGAAGTCTGTGCTTTCGGATGAGGACCGTTTTGAGGTGATTAATATGATCGCTTCAAATCCGAAATGCGGAGATGTCATGAAAGGAACAGGAGGTGTTCGTAAGGTTCGTGTTTCACTTCAAGGACGGGGTAAAAGTGGCGGAGCGCGGGTTGTCTATTTTTATCACAATGATGAAATGCCGATATTTCTGTTTGCCGTCTTTGCCAAGAATGAAAAAGACAATTTAACCAAAACAGAATGCAATGAACTTAAAAAAGTCACGGCTCAGATTGTAAAAGAATGGAAGAAAGGGAATCAAAATGACCGCCTTTAACAAAATAATGGCTGGGGCCAAAGATGCCCTTGCTTATGTCGAAGGTAACGATGCCACGGCATACCTTCACGAAATGACAGCTGTTGATGTGAAGAGAATTCGTGCAAAAACAGGGCTTTCACAAACCAAGTTTGCAAATCTGTTTAAGATTGCCGTTGGTACACTGCGCAATTGGGAACAAGGCCGTCGTCACCCAGAAGGCCCCGCAGTTGCTCTTTTGCATATTATTGACAAAGAGCCAGAAACGACAATGCGAGCCCTGCACAGCTAGGTCACTTAACGCGACATCCCCTGATCGTGACGCCTTTTCTTTGTCGGCTTGACCTTCTGCTCGATTGTTGGCTTTTTGGGCGGTGGCGTGAAGGTCTGCATGAGTTTCTTGTGAGCCTGAATGATCGCAATCGCCAACGGATCATCAATCGCCTCAAGTGATAAATATTCCCGCCATGTTTTGAAGGCTTTTTTGCCAAGGGAATCTGGTCGGTCGCGTGTGACTACATAACGATGCCACAGGCGGGCTTGGTTTGGGTGGCGCGTGACAGGATCGCGGCTGTAGTGAAACATTGGTTTGACGTGTTCAGTGCTTTTTTTGGGGCCTTGGAACGGGCCAAACCGTTTTTCCAAGGCTCCTTTTGAAAAGGATCGATCAAGCCCACTGGCTTTGGTAAATTGTGGTTTTATATTCGGGCGTGGGCGGTTGCCAATGATCAGGCCGTTGCCGCGCTTGCGAAGTTCCAGATCGTATTTGGCAAACGATACATGTAATTCTTGCCAGTTTTTGGATTTGTTCAAAGCCTCCATCAGGGGTGGCTTAAAGTTTTGAACGAAGCCGTAAAAGCTTTGTTCCCAAGTGTGCGTTTCCTTGTCATGGGCTGCTTGTGGTTTTTGGTTAGGCTTGATCTTATCCTTGCGACCAAGATCAACTTTCAGGCCGTGTTTTTCTTCCATCGTTCGACAGGTATTTTCCAAAGCGCGAAAATCCCAACTCGGATAATGAGCTTTAAGGGTTTTGGGATGAATGCGGCTGTATCCCACATGCATGTGGAAGTTTTCCGTATTGTCATGGGTGCCGACCACGCGTGGATGTTCGCCAAATCCCAAGGCGTCCGCAAATTCCCGCTCAATATCATGAAGGGCTTCTGGCGAGGGCTTTTCATCACGAAACGAAATGACCAAATGATAACTTTTGTTGACGGTCGTTTGGGTGTTCAGGGCTTGGGTGGTGTCGATTTCAAGAATGGCTAGATCAAGGTCATCAATTCCATCCCCTGCCATGGTATTCACCATCCAAAAATCATCAAGCTTTTCACCATCTTCCTTGGCTGCTGAGATGTATTCGGCAAGTTTTTTGAAAGACGACAACTCAGCCTTTTTATGGGCGCGAGCAATCATAAATTTGTGATTTTCATTTTTAGGATGTCTTGTGTGGCGCGAGAATTATCGAGCAATGCATTCAATTTGTAGCGGGTCGCAGGGCCTAAATTATCATCTCTTAAAGCCATACGGAGAAGGTTGCCAAATCTTGCAAGGTCTGCATTGATCTTGAGCAGGTTCAAGGTGGCCTCGTGGTGATGAACGTCAGGAAGCTTGCGCCCCAGGACAAGGCGGCGCACCAGTTCAGAGGTCGTGAGCCGCGCTTGACGGGCCAAAGCCTGCACTTCCGATTTTTCCTCAGGCAAAAGCCACCCCCCAACCAGTTTCCGCTTTGTTTTCGCCATGATACCGCTCCTTTTCAATCGTTATAGAGCGAACATAGGCAGGAATTTTGGCGTGTCAAATGGCTGAAACGGGAAGAAACAGGGCGTTGTGACAACTCCAGCTATCTCCTGATACCTCCAGCTATCTTATGACCCCATATGACCTCACATGAGCTTTTTCAAAATAAATTCTGAAAAGGGGCGTTTTTTGCTTAAATGGGCGTTGTGTGACATTTTGAGCACAGGTTGAGGTGAGTATTTATGCTTTTTAAAGATATATCCACCAGTAAAGCTTTAGGTAATAAGAAGTTTAGTAACACGCGCTTTGATAGCCCTATTTTTTTCTGCTACATTCTATCAGATTTTGATTCTTTAAGGTTAATGAGTGAATGAACGTCTATACGCATTATCACAGCCAATATTTGGCGAATAGAATTACCCTTGAAGGGCTGGGGGATGAAGCATTTGCTAAATCTCTGTCTGCAGCACGTGTGGATATGAACCCTCATCAAGTTGATGCTGCTCTGTTTGCTCTACAATCTCCGCTTTCGAAAGGCGTTATCCTTGGCGACGAGGTAGGACTCGGAAAAACCATCGAAGCCTGTCTGGTTATTGCCCAAAAATGGGCAGAGCGAAAACGACGGGTGTTGTTGATTGTTCCAGCTTCTCTGAGAAAGCAATGGGCACAGGAACTTCGAGAAAAATTTTCCCTTGGTAGCGTTATTCTTGATGCAAAGACCTATAAGGATTGTTTGAAATCTGGAATACGTCGTCCGTTTGAGGCAGATAATGCAGTTCTCATCGTTTCCTATGAATTTGCCGCCGGAAAAGCAGATGATGTCGCAGTTATAGATTGGGACCTCGTAATATTCGACGAAGCCCACCGCTTGCGAAATGTTTATAAGAAAAGCGGTTCAAAACGCGCCAAGAAGTTGAAGGAGGCCCTGCAACGGCCCTTTAAAATGCTTCTCACTGCTACCCCATTACAAAATTCCCTTATGGAGTTGTTTGGTCTCGTTTCCATGATCGACGAGCACCACTTTGGTGATCAATATTCTTTTCGCACGATGTACACAGGGGCGAGGTCAAGCCCCGCTTCCCTTTCTATCCTAAAATCCCGACTGGCACAGGTCTGCCAACGGACATTGCGTAGGCAAGTCGTTGAGGCGGGGCACATCAACTTCACTAAGCGCTTGCCGCGAACGTTTGATTTCGAGCCCGGCAATGAAGAAGTGCAATTGTACGAGTCCGTTTCTGCCTTTTTACAGCGTAAGAATACAATAGCCTTCGGAGACCGGGCCAACCACTTAGTGACACTGGTCGCGCGAAAAATACTTGGATCATCCACATTTGCGATTTCGCAGTTTTTACAAGGCATCATCAATCGTCTGGAAGAACAAAAGCGCATTGATGAAAGCGCACTCAACGATATCGACACCTTTGATGAATTGGCGGAAGAACTGGATGAAGATGGCCTAGAAACTTCCGAGCCATCTATTGATCCGGTGCTTCTTGAAGCGGAGATTACAGAGCTCAAAGGCTACCGTGATTTGGCACTATCAATTGGTTCAAATGCAAAAGGTGAAAAACTGGTCGAAAAACTCCCCGAAATATTGGCGGAAATCGTTAAACGCGGCGGGCAGGGAAAAGCGGTTATCTTCACTGAATCTGTCCGCACCCAGAAATATTTGGGCGAAATTCTAGCCGCCAACGGCTTTGACGGGCGAATTGTATTATTGAACGGCTCTAATAACGATGCGGACAGCAAGGCTATCTATGTCGATTGGGTTGCACGCCATCAAGGTACGGATATGATTTCAGGTTCCAAGAGTGCCGATATGAAAGCCGCTATTGTTGAGGCATTCAAAAGCGACGATAAGGCAATAATGATCTCAACGGAGTCCGGTGCAGAAGGCATCAACCTGCAATTTTGTTCTTTGGTGGTGAACTTTGATTTACCTTGGAACCCTCAACGTGTCGAACAGCGCATTGGTCGTTGTCATCGGTATGGTCAAAAGCTCGACGTGACGGTGGTTAACCTTCTTAACCGAAAAAACAAGGCTGAAGCCCGTGTCTACGAATTGCTGGAGAAGAAATTTAAGCTTTTTGAGGGCGTTTTCGGCGTCAGTGATGAGGTGCTGGGCACAATCGAGCGCGGTATAGATTTTGAACGCAAAGTGCTGACAATCGTTCAGGAAGCGCGCAGCGACGAACAAGTACAGCTTGCTTTTGACCTACTTCAGGAAGAGTTGGAGGAAAAGATTGATGCCGACATGCTGGATGCGCGTAAAAAACTCATGGAGCATATGGATCAGGATGTTGTCAGCCGCCTGAAATCCCGCAAAGGTGCGATTGAAGGCTCGCTGAGTGAATTCACAAGGCGATTGATTACCGTTGCCCGCGCCGAATTGCCTGATGCTAATTTTCATGGCGACCAAAGCCCGCGCTTTGATTATCAGGGCAAGACCTATACGACAGAGTGGCCGCTTGCCGATGATAAAGGTTGGCAGTTTTTTCGTTTGTCGSAYGGTAATTTGGCTGAAACCTTGGTTAATCAAGCTAAGGATCGGCAGCTTGGCATCCAATGCTTACGGTTTGACCATTCCGCATATCCAAGTGTTGTTGCCGACGTAAAGGCCTTGGATGGAAAAGCGGGATGGTTGAAGCTGTCAAAACTCAGCATCAAAACCCCGCAATCTGTTCGAGAGCATATGGTCGCCGCTTGCATTACAGATGAAGGGGAAGAAATTCACCCTGAAACCGTAGACAGGCTTTTCCTGATTCCCGCCACCGACAAAGGTGCGCCGCCAATGCCATCCCCCAGTGAACAATTGTTGGCAGTGGAAGCCCGCCAGCAACAGAGCATTGTTGAAGAGGCACAGCAGCAAAATGCCGAATGGCTTGATGCCGAGACAGATAAACTTGATGCCTATGCCGATGATCTTGAGAAAGCGGCGGAAACAGAAATCAAGGAAATGGACGGCGAGATTAAGGCTGCCAGAAAAGCATTGCGTAGTAACACGGCTATGGTCATGGCCGATAAGCTAACCGAAAAGCGCCGAATTCAACGCTTGGAAGGCAAGCGGGATGATATGAAGCTCAAAACCTTTGAGCGTCGCAAAAATATCCGTGATGAAGTCAATCAGATGCTGGACGACATTGCCCAAAGCATGGATACAGCCCCTGTATTAGAACCACTCTTTTCAATCCGTTGGGAGGTCGTGGCGTGACCGGAGAGCAAATGAAGAAAGTGAAAAAATTGCGGAAAGTTGGAATATTGTGCCTGCATTGTATTCGGAACTTGGCTTATTATAGGGAAAGAAGAGTTGAATTGTTCAAGCCGCCGGAAAACCAGTTTTGGCGCACAGTTGATGGTAATTTCATAGATATATGCGTTTTGGAGTGGTGCAARTTATTTGCMGATACGCARGGRAARCACTACTGGAAAAAAGTTGTAASAGACRAARAKCWGTTTTTCACCGMKTTGTTGAWGGAACTGGCTTGCACTGACGATCAATTCACAAAATATATCAACGAAATGAGATCATACAGGGACAAATTTCTAGCCCATCTAGACGATGAAAACATCATGAATATTCCTCGGCTGGATAAAGCTGAGAAAAGCATTATTCATCTGTACCGTTATCTTCTAACTCACGAGAAAGAAGAAAATTGTTTTTCTGATGCTCCGAATATTGAGGAGTATTTCTCCAACAACTCTGCTGAGGCAAAAACCATAATGGGCAAGATTTAAAATGGGAGGTGCTGGCGTGAACAGGAAAATTCTTGATCAGATGACTGGAGTGTCCTCTCTGCAACATACGTTCCAAAAATTTGAAGAACAATTCAGTTTAAATTCGTTATCAATTTATACAGACAGACAGCGGGCAATGTTCAGAACGTTAGAAGGGCCTTTTGCTGATCTAAAATGTGCTGGAGTATTTGATCGTTTATCTCACCTGAATTCAGGAATGGAACATGTTACGGGCTTTGTTGCCCAAATCGAAGCCCAATATCGTTTCCCAGAAGTATTAGAACAGGTTCGATTGTTACACGACTTTAAAGCATCCCCAGCTTTTGAGGCGTTTCAGAAATCTCAAGACAGCATGGCAGGTCTTAAGAGTGCCATGGAAGCAATGCGGTCTCCATGGCTGGACTCGCAAAATATACTTAAATCTTTAAGCGGCTTTTCCGAACTCCAAGGAATCGGGAGTATTCTGAATAACGTTGGTTCATTTGAAGATGTAGCTAGTGAGAGATTGCGAATTGGGCTGGGAGATTGGCGTGATCCAATTACTTGGCCGAAAGACATATTCACTGACTACGAGGCACGGTCCCATTTTTATGAAGATCGTGGGTTCAATCCCGAGCTGACGGATTTCCCATCGGAAGCCTTTGAAGAAAGCCTGGAAATTGCGGACCTCACGGGAAAACCTCCGGCTCTCATAACGGAATATGGTGCTCCCGTGCCGCCTTCTGAGAATGAGGAAGAAGAGGATGGTTTCTTCAGAACCAATAGGGCTCATGACCGGCTTTCTCGATTGGAAAGCCAGATACGCTGGTTCATTGATACGTTGTTGACCAAACAATATGGAAGTGATTGGCCAAAACATAGATTACCAAATGGCCTATATGATAAATGGCAAGACAAAAGAGAAAAATCTGAAAATGCAGGAAGGCCAAGCTTTCCTTTGATTTCATACTGTGATTTCACAGAGTATGAGTTGATTATTTGTAAGAGAGATAACTGGAAAGAAGTTTTCTCAGTTTTTTTNGTTAGGCAAGAAAATGTACGAGAATCCTTTCAAAGATTGCACCCATTGCGTATCGACACCATGCATGCCCGCCTGATTACCCAAGATGACGAATTATTCCTTTTCGTCGAAATTAAGCGTTTGATGAACGTTATTGGAGAGCTCCGTTGAAGAAGAAAAAACAAAAACTGGAGCTGACCTGGATCGGCAAGGATGAACGCCCGAAACTGGAGCCGCGTATTCTGATTGAAGACCCGGAGCTGTCCTATCATGCCAAGGAACGTCGATCGGATGATGATATCTTTGATAATACCCTGATTCACGGCGATAATCTGTTGGCGCTCAAAGCGTTGGAATCTGAAAACGTTGGCAAAGTAAAATGTATTTTTATTGATCCGCCTTATAATACTGGTAGTGCGTTTGAACATTATGATGATGGCCTTGAGCATTCCATTTGGCTTGGGTTGATGCGTGATCGACTGGAGATTTTAAAGCGCCTTATGTCGGAAGATGGTTCTCTCTGGATTACTATTGACGATAACGAGGCTCATTATTTGAAAGTTTTGTGTGATGAAATATTTGGGCGTAAAAATTTTGTAGCAAACGTTATTTGGCAAAAGAAATACTCGCCGCAGAATGATGCAAAATGGCTGAGTGATAACCATGATCATATTCTTGTTTATGCGAAGAATAAAGATATCTGGAGACCCAACCTACTCCCTCGTACGGATGCGATGGACAAACGATACAAAAACCCTGATAGTGATCCCCGTGGTCCATGGAAACCTTCTGATTTTTCAGTAAAAACATATTCTGCTGCTAATGATTATCCTATTACCACCCCTTCAGGAAGAGTTGTTGAACCACCTAAAAGTAGATGTTGGGTTACGTCTGAGGTGCGGTTTAAAGAACTTGTTGCAGACAATCGGATATCATTTGGTGCAACAGGCAAGAATGTACCCGCCATGAAAAAATTTTTAACAGAAGTCAAGGGCGGCACAACGTCTATGACCATCTGGTTGTATGAAGATGTTGGCCATAATCAGGATGCAAAGAAAGAGATTAAAGAATTTAACGAGATCAGCGTATTTGATACCCCAAAGCCTGAAAAATTAATGCAGCGTATTGTACATCTGGCCACTAATACCGGCGACTTAGTCCTTGATTCCTTCGCCGGTTCAGGAACAACCGGTGCTGTTGCTCAAAAAATGGGTCGTCGCTGGATCATGGTGGAGCTAGGCGATCATTGTCGTACTCATGTTGCGCCTCGATTACAGAAAGTTATTGGCGGTGATGATCTTGGCGGTATTACTGAAGCTGTCAATTGGAAAGGCGGTGGTGGATTCCGTTATTACCATTTGGCGCCATCTCTTCTTGAAAAAGATAAGTACGGAAACTGGGTAATCTCGGAAAAATATAATTCTTCTATGCTTGCCGAAGCGCTTTGCAAGAATATGGGTTTTGTTTATGAGCCCTCGCAAGATGAAAACGAATATTGGCGGCACGGGCATTCCACCGAAACGGATTTCATATTTGTAACCACGGCATCTATGACTCATGGATCGCTGAAAAAGCTTTCTGAAGACGTTGGCCCAGACCGCAGTTTGCTTGTTTGCTGCAAGGCCTTTAATGCGGAGGTCGATGCTTTCGACAATCTAACCATTAAGAAAATCCCTCATGCGGTGCTGTCCAAGTGCGAATGGGGCAAAGATGATTACAGTCTCAATGTTGCAAATTTGCCCATGGCGAAAACCGACGATGAGGTTGAGCAGGAAAAAATGGCAGAAGAGCTTCCTCTTTTTGGAAAGAGGGAGGATTAGGTCATGGCGAATGATGAAAGAATACAMCGGSANWAYYRSMYRWYGMSWTTCYYYRSGCTCACCTCAAGAACGATCCCTCGCCATATTGGCCGACGTTGTTTCAAAAATTGATCTATCAAAAGAAGCTGATCTTGAAACGGCGATTGGTGCAATTCAGGCCAGCTATCCAAGTGTCACCGATTTTGAACGGGATTTTCCATCCTTTTGTTTTGCATTGGCGACGGGTGTCGGCAAAACACGGTTAATGGGCGCGTTTGTAGCCTTTCTGTTTCTGACCGAACGGTCTCGTCATTTCTTTGTACTTGCACCGAACACAACGATTTATAACAAGTTAATTCAGGATTTTACGCCGGGTACTGCAAAATATGTGTTCAAGGGTATTTCTGAATTAGCCCAAAATCCACCAATATTGGTAACGGGTGATAACTGGGACAATGGTCGCGGTGTTCAGGGCGGTGATCTTTTTGGCAATACGCCGATCATCAATATTTTTAATGTGGACAAGATCAACAAGGACAAGGGCCGGATTAAGAAGCTGCATGAATATATTGGTGAATCCTATTTTGAATATCTTGCAGGATTGCCTGATCTTGTCTTGATGATGGATGAGGCGCACCGCTATCGCGCCAAGGCCGGGATGAAGGCCGTTGCGGAATTGAAACCAATTTTAGGACTGGAGTTAACCGCAACACCGAAAACAGTTGGCGTAAAGTCCCAACCATTCAAGAATGTTATCATTGATTATGGTCTTGGCAATGCTATGGCTGATGGGTTCGTTAAAGAACCAGCGGTGGCGACACGAGCGAACTTCGATCCTTCTTCGGTTACGCCGGAACAGCTTGAACAAATAAAACTGGAAGACGGTATTCACTATCATGAACATGTGAAGGTCGAACTGGACATCTACGCCCGCGATAGCGGCAAGCCAAAGGTCCACCCGTTTATGCTTGTCGTTGCCCAAGATACAACGCATGCCAAAGCATTACGTGAGCAAATTGAAGGCGATGAATTTTTTGGTGGACGTTATAAAGGTAAGGTTCTGGAAATTCATTCGGCTCAAACAGGTGTAGAGAGCGACGAAGCCTCAGAACGCCTCGTGGCGCTGGAACATGATGGTCAGACCGATGTCGTCATTCATGTAAACAAGCTAAAAGAAGGTTGGGACGTCAACAATCTCTACACAATTGTTCCGCTCCGTGCTTCCGCTTCCGACATTCTAACTGAACAAACCCTTGGGCGTGGTCTTCGTTTACCCTATGGGCAGCGAACAGGCGTTGAAACGGTGGATACTCTTACCGTCATAGCCCACGACCGCTTTGATGAGGTGATCCGCCGAGCGCGTGAAGATGACTCACCTTTTGCCATTAAGAAAATTTCCATTGGTGACGATGCCGACATATCCGGCTCCGGTGCAAACGTTCTGGAATCTCCCACTGTGCTCGACAGCATTTTGACGGGAGCGGGCGCTGGTATGCCTGGACTGTCAGATGTTGAGCAAGAACCGTACGTATTCGAAACGCCGAGGGAGATGGAGGCCGCTCAGGTCGCAATTGAGTTAATCCAGCACCAGTTTGAACGTAAATTAAAACGTGGTGTTGGGCAGCTTATTGAACCCGAAGTTAGAAAAGAAATTGCGGCGGCGGTAAAGGAGATCATGAAGCCTGTTCAGGGTGAGCTTGAGGGCGTAACTGAAGAGCTGGACTGCGATAAGATTGTTGAAGTCGTGACCTCGAAAATAGTTGAGCTCACGATAGAGATACCTGAAATCGTTGTCATTCCAACTCGTGAAGTGACATTCGGATACAAGGACTTTGATCTTGACGGGCTTGAGGCCATATCCAAGCAACCCATTTCCGACGAAATAATGATCACCAACATGCGGACCGATGCCCGCCGTTTCCTTGCCCGCACTTTCGAAGGCATCGGAGAGGATGTGATGGAGAATTATATTGTCCGTCACCTCATCGACTTTCCGCAGGTAGATTATGACGGTCAGTCCGACCTCTTGTACAAACTGGCTGGACAGATGGTTGAGCATATTCGCTCCTACCTGAGCGTGCAGGAAGATGWCGAGAATGTTTGCCTTGTTCATGGCAAGGAACTAGCCCGTTTTATCTTCGAGCAAATGAAAGGCCATTACTGGGAAACACCAACTGATTACCGTGCCACCATATCACGCGGTTTTCAGGTGCTCAGGCCACAAGCTTTCAATGTGTCTGATCCATCTAAGGTGAAAGATTTTAAACGACCTGTAATGCCGCTTGGTGATACAAAAAAACACGTCTTCATGGGCTTTCAAAAGTGCTGTTATCCATTCCAGAAATTTGATTCAGATGATGAACGCCGTTTCGGAGTTCTCATTGACTCAGATCGCGAAACGAGTGTAACCCGCTGGATGAAACCGGGGGCCAAGCAGTTCCAGATCGAATACCTCGCGGGCAGAGGTTACGAGCCTGATTTTGTCGTTGAGACAGAAACCGAAAAGCTAATCGTTGAAGTCAAAGCCCGAAAAGACATGGACGACGAAATCGTTTTGGCAAAAGCAAAGGCCGCCTGCGAATGGGTTGGCCACGCCAATGCACATGCGAAAGAGAATGGCGGCAAACAATGGGTCTATGCCCTCATTCCGCATGACGACATCAAGGAAAGCTCAACCTTGGTAGGCCTGATGGCCGCACATAGGATGGGGTGAATGCTTCTTTTAGGGATTGGCAAATGATTGATACAGAATCAGATAAAAGCGTTCTTGAACTGATTTATGATTGGTCCGTAGATCAATCGCTCTGGAAAAGTGATGCTTTGAGACGAATCCTACAAGGTGAGAACATATCCGATGACGCTGTTAAGGCACTGGTTGAAATTCTTAGGAAAGAGAAGAGTAGTAACGGCGATGAATTGATAGAGGCCCAAACTTTAGAAAAGGCGCACCTGCCAAATACTCCAAAAGGAGGGCATGATGTTCGATTGATAAAAATTTCTGATACTTCGAATGTTAATAGGTTGGCACCGGGGCAAACACTCGAGTTTGAGCCTTCCGGTATTACAGTCGTTTTTGGAAATAACGGATCAGGTAAATCAGGTTATACGCGAATTCTTAAAAATGCCTGCACAGCGCGTCATCGCCCAACGATTTTACCCAATATTTATGATGACAGTGGCGATACTTCACCTTCATCTTCAGTTATCACTTTTGGCGTTGGTGATGGTGAAGATCAAACAGAAAATTGGAGCGACTCTGAACTACCCCATCCTGTTTTGTCAGCAGTAAGCGTTTTTGATCGGGAATGTGCTGAAATTCACATTGGAAAGGCGAATGAGGTCGCTTTCCGTCCTCTTGGACTGGATATACCCGAAAAGCTTGTAGCTGTTTTGAAGCAAGTGGAGGGTGAACTTAAATCGACTTTTGATAAGCACTCGAATTCTCAAAATGCGATTTTTAGAAAACCCGTTTGGAAGGAAAACACGGTTATTGGAAAGTTCATTAATGGGCTTTCTGGAACTAGTGTCCATGATGAATTTTGCATTCTGGCTGAGCTTTCGGATACAGACGAGCAAAGAATCGCTGATCTCAAGGAGCTGATTGCTAAAGATGCAATAAAAGCGGTAAAAGAACTTCAGAACAAGATTGATGGAATATCAAGGCTTGAGGAATACGCTACTGATCTGAAAAATCATTACTCTGATGAAAGTTGGACGAAACTTGATTCCGTTATTCAACTTCGTGTGAGCAGCAGAAATGCGACAACACTCGCTGCAAACGAGACCTTCGATAGCTCGCCACTCAATGGCGTTGGAGAAGCCGAGTGGCGAATTCTTTGGGATGCCGCGAGAAAGTTTTCTGTAGAAGCTGCTTATCCAGAAAAAAAATATCCCAATCTTGAAGAAGAAGCATTATGCGTTCTTTGTTTGCAACCTTATTCAAAAGAGGCAAAGGAGAGGCTTGGAGCCTTCGATGCGTTTGTAAAAAGCGATGTCGAAGCCACCGCCAAAAAGGCGGAGGAAGGTTTTGACACGCTAAGCAAGTCTTTGAGACACGCGTTAGTGAGTTCAAGAAATTACAAAGGTGATCTTGAGGTCTTAAAACTGGAGTCGACTGATTCCCACTCTTCGCTCTATCGATATTTGGCAAGTGCCCGTCGTCGCCAAAAGAACTTCAATAAAACCTTGCAACAGGATTCTACGGATATTTCTCTGCATGACTTTGCGGATAACCCCATGCAAGCGTTGGAGGACGTTAAATTAAAACTAAAGAAAATGCAGAAAGAATATCAGGCTGCGTCTACAGAAGAAGGGGCGGCTAAACTTCAGCACGAATATGATGATCTAGTCGATAAGAAATGGGCTTCGGAAAACCTTGATGTTATCAACGAGGAAATTACACGACTAAAAGAAATGTCATTCATCGAAATCTGTTTGAAGGATACCAAATCTACAGCAGTTACAAATCTCGGAAACAAACTTGCTGATGAAGCTATAACTCCCCAACTTAGGGACAACTTTTTAAATGAAATAAACAACTTAGTTCGGAACAAGTTTCGAGTAGAAGTAGTTCGTTCAGGAGGAAAAGCAGGAGCGCCGAAGTACAAGGTTCAGCTTGTTCGGAGCCCCACAAAATCTGTGCCGGATATTTTGAGTGAAGGCGAACAAACATGTGTTGCACTTGCCTCATTCTTTTCGGAATTATCCACTTCAGATCATAAATCTACTTTAGTTTTCGACGATCCAATTTCCTCACTGGATCATAGATGGCGTGTGCGGGCGGCTGAAAGGCTGGCGGAAGAAGCAAAGCAAAGACAGGTGATTGTTTTTACCCATGATCTAATATTCTTGAATGATTTAGATGAAGCGGCTAGTGATTTCGGAGTGCTGTTTGCATCGCGACATATCAAATCAACGCCAGATATTGCAGGAATAATAGATAGTAATTTGCCGTGGGATGGCATGAAAATATCAGAACGAATAGATGCGATGGAGAAGTCTGCGCGGAAAATCAGGTCCGAAAGAAATTCATTGGATGATGAAATTTATAAAAGGGCGGCAAGGGAATTTTACGGAAATTTAAGGGCTTCTTGGGAGCGTGCGCTTGAAGAAGTTGCTTTATCTCATACGGTTATGAGGCATCGCGATTATATCAATTCGAAAAATGTAAAAAACCTTAGTGTGCTAGATCATGAAATTTGTAAAACTTGGAGTGAAAATTTTGGTAAGTGTTGTGATTTTATTGAAGCGCATGACACTTCTCGGGGGCGAGCTCAGGAATTACCTGAACCTGACGATTTACTTCAGGATGTAGAAATATTGAAACAATGGGTTAGTGGATTGAGAGAGGCGCACAAAAAATTATCAGAGACATGATCTGGTAGTTAGAGTGAATTTTGATATTTATTCCCTTATAGGAAAATGTGCATGACCAGTAATACTGCAAAAGGTACGAGGTCCCGCAACCATCATACTGATAATCATAGGGTTTATTCTGTCTTTGCTGTATTTTCTATTTCTATGTTTGGAGGTTGAATTTTTTTCAATAGCTCCGCAAAAAAAAACGGCGGAATTCTGCATAACTGGTTTTGGGTGTTTTTGTTGGAAAAGGTGCAAAATGCAGAGGTCTCTTGCCAGACTATTACGCCGGAGGCTCGATCTGAACAGCCCCTAGTTTTGAGGCTAGAAGCAACACGAGTTCGAATCCCATTTGAAAAAATGATGCCATATGGTTGCGGCATTAAAAATCAAATTTCAGGGCAATAGATGGTTAGGGAAAACTGGACGTAAGTATCTGATTTGTAATGAGTAGTGTTTTTCCCTAATTTTTTCATAATGCTTTGTTTTTAAAGGAAATATTTAGTCCCGTAGGGGTCACCATTGGTTTCAATGACTTACAGTCAGTTTGGAAGCACTTATACAAAACTTAGGTAACTTTTAGGTAATAAACCTAGGCGCATTCGTGCGTTTTCGCCCGTGCATCATGTGACGAATGCGGACAGCTATGGACGATTAACTTGGTATCTGTAGTTGGTGGGGACTTATTAATATGAGATTCTAGAGTTAAAAATCCCTTTGCGCATCAGGTTCTGGCTGCTCTGGTCATAGGGCGCTGTATATAAGGGGCTTCCTTGAGTTAAGCGCAAGACACGTAACCGCATAAGCTTGGTTTTGGGCTGTGTAGGGCCGTGGCGAGGGCGGCTTGCTGTCTGTGACCGCCAGAAGCATCTTCTATGGCAGAAAGGCTACAGACCCTTATGGCGCTATGATTCGTTAGGTTTTGTTGCCGTGGATTTTATGGCCGAAATCGCATCTTCAAAGCTAATTCCAGATTCCCTTAAAGCATTTAAGACGTCGGATTCGGTCAATGTAGTGGCGGAGCTACTCCATGCCGCGTCAAATTCAGTAATGCTTGGTTTGCCTGTTTTCCATACATCCGTAATTGTAGGAATATTTAAAACAGAATTTTTTTGTGTACCATTTTCCAAGTTAAAAGGTTTTGGATGTTTTCTTTTTGAATCAAAAGCTACCTAGGTATTCTCAATACGGCTCGAATATTTCCATCAGTTACCCTCCCAAGAAATTAGAATTATTGAAAATGACAGCCATATTCTTGAAAATCAAGTTTTCAAATATTGTATAAGTTGTAATATGCGAAATGCTTTCAAAACTTTTAATTCGAATTATTCGATTGTATCAGTTGGTTGCCCCAGCTTCCGTTCGGGAGCGGTGTCGGTTTGACCCAAGTTGCTCGAATTATGCAATTCTAGCTTTGGAAAAATATGGGGTTTGGAAAGGGTTACAGCTTATTGTTGACCGACTGCAACGTTGTTGCTATCCAAATGAAGGGGAAGATTTTCCGTAATATCTATTTTGACGTGTATGGGGTGGGGTATGACTGAAAAAAAATATGAATATCGTTGTGTAGCAGGGCCAACGGTCATTGCCGTTAAAAAACCGGAAGATCGGGCTAAAGCTGTGGCTGAATACCAGAACATCATTAACCGTGAGGCCGCTGAGGGCTGGGAGTTTATCTGTATTGACGAATTTGAAACCTCGGAACCACCGGGATGCCTTCAAGGAAACAAGCCTATCCTTACGGTTTTTAAGATGTTGGTGTTTAAGAGGGCAAAGGGGTGACTCATGGCGGGTGCAACTCCGGCGATCTTTTAGGATGAATTAAATGACTTCGCCGTCTAAACCAAATTTTTTCATCTCGGCTCGTTACCTCGGCCCTGTCTTATCTCTGGATGGCGAGTTATCTGCGAGACGCCAGAACCTTGTATTTGCCAGAAATGGTACTGGTAAGTCCTTTCTGTCACGGGCACTTTGGTATCTCGACAAGGCGGGTAATGGCAAGGACATAGACGATGCCGCCATCAATCTAGTCTCGGATGAATCCTCTGATGGTAGTGGTGGCTTCAGAATTTCTCGTGGGGCCGTGACACTCGGTAGCCTGTCGTTGCAGAAAAGTGGTGATGTGGTTGCCGCCGAGATGCCTGAGCGCATTTTTCATGTCTTTTCGGAGGACTTTGTTCATGAGGAATTGCGAACGAACCTCTATAATCCAAACAGCAACATTGAAAACCAGATTGCTGTCGATAGTGAGAATATCAAGCTAAAGGAAGCGCAGGAAGCGGCTGTTGCGGCTGAAAAAGCTGAGGAAGAATCTTTGTTCAACCTAGGTATGGCATTTGAAGTGGCGAAGATTTCGGAAGTTCATGAAAAAGCTGGGGCGAGTAAGCAACTTAAGGACTATAAAAATCTGGGTGTAGATGATGTTATTGGGCACGGGGCTAAAAAGCCGGATACCCCTGAACGGTCATTTGCTGACACGTTGAAAGACCTAGATAGCCTCAAATCCATTCCGGCGGAACCAATCTATCCGGAACCTGTGGTCTCCATTCATGTCGATGATATTGGCGTCGAGGCGATCCAAGGCTCGCTTCAGAAGGTTACGTCGCCGTCCTCTATTTCGGCAAATATCAAACAGAAAATCGATTCTGATCACATTTTTTTCAAAACTGGCGTCGATATATTGGATGCACATGATGCGGATACCTGCCCTTTCTGTGATCAGAGCATTCAGGAATCTCCCGCGAAAGAAACGATTGAGACCTACATCGCCTACTTCAAAGACGAAGAGGAAAAGCACAAATCCGAGTTGCGCCGGAAATACAAAACCCTAAAGGATAAAGAGGCGGAAATCACCGCCCTATCCCCGCGTATCGCACACCAAAAAACCCGGTTTGATGCCCTGAAGTGCCATGTTCCATCTCAGAAAGACGTACAGCTTGCTGACTGTGAAACGGAAATCGAACAGGCCTGCGCCATTATAACGCGTTTCAAGGATGCGATAGAGGCAAAGGCCAGCGCCCTTGACCGAGCAACTGAACTGCCGTCCGACAATCTTGCCGGATGTATGCAAAATCTTGCGAAGGTCATAGAAGGGAATAACGCGAAAGTCGCAATCTTACAGTCAGCGGTTGAGAAATCGGATGATGAGCGTAAAGCCCTTCAACGGAGTGCTTGTGCGATATTTTCTGTGGAGTTTACCAGAGATCACTGGGCTGAGGTTACGGAGATTGGGAAACTGCGTTCAGCGTTGCTGGCAAAGCGTGACGATCTCACTGCTCAAGAAAAGGCTAGCCCGAAGACGGATGCAAAAGCGCGAGTAGCTGAAACATTTGAGCTACTATTACGCCAATTTTTTGCAGACAAATATATCTTTGATCGTGAGAGCTTTGTTCTGAAACGCGGCGACAGTGAAATGGCGCGTGGCCCACACCGGACGTTGAGCGATGGAGAAAAGACCGCTATTGCATTCTGCTATTTCGTTGCGAGTATTCATAAGAAGGTGGAGAGCCATGGCGATTACCAGAAACTCTTTTTGGTCTTTGATGACCCTGTCACTTCTATGTCTTATGACTTCATTTTCACCATTGCGCAGACACTGAAGAACCTCAGCATTTCTAAGCAAGGGGACATCTCGACAAACCCCAGCCTGATTGACGGTAATGCCTACGCGCGCCCGGAACTCATTATCCTGACGCACAGCAGTTACTTTTTTAACATCTCGCGCACCAACCGGGTCGTGAAGGAAGAAGCTGCATTCGCATTACACTCGGACAAAATGGAGCATCAACTAACGCGGCTCAATACCTACGTTGCGCCTTTCCAGCAACAACTGAAAGATATCCATGATGTGGCCGTAAATGACAAGGAACCGGATCACCAAACGGGTAACGCCATTCGGTCTGTTCTGGAGGCTGTAGGCCGTTTCTGCCGACCGGACAAGTCAGACAGTTTGACAAATTTCATCACTTTTCTTGCAGAACAAGATGAATTTGAGATCAAAAGCGTGATGATCAACAGCCTTAGCCATGGCACTTATTACGAAGAAATGCCGGCGCCTGATGATCTGAAACTCGCTTGCAAGGAGACTGTTCAGGTGGTTGAGAGATTTGCTGTTGGCCAACTTGAAATTCTTCGAAGTTCCTAGGATAACAAAAGATGGAAGCTTCTTCAGCTTTACCGAACACATACGGCATTTCCAATGTCGCCGTTTGACCATGCGCGATAATGCATATCAATATTAGTACACGCAAATTTCATGGCATGTTGTAAGTAGAGAGCCTCCTTTCTGTCTTATAATTTTATCTCTCTGTACCAATATCCTATTTATTATCATTGAGGGCGCACTTGATAAAGGTGCTCGATTTCGGATTTCCCCAGAACTTAAGTACAGATTGCCCATGTATTTGTTGATAAGGCATTTCATTGCACTTAATGCGTCACTGCATACGTTAATAATTCTTTAACTTGATTCTTTATCCTGAGTACTGTTAATTGTCATCTGCACTCATTGGTGATGTCTGTGCATATGTTTTCATCTCGTGAAAATACGGTGCAGAAGATTTCCTTCGTTTACTGATGGGGTTGTTTGAAAATTAAAAGACAGAGGCCTTTTAGGGTCTGTGGGGAGAACGGGCCCGTGTGCCTGAATGATTTTTTATGCCTATGTTAAAGTATTTATATGACTTAAGTATTTGTAAAATAACATATTTATTCTTTTTCATACTGATGACTCTTATTTCATCAGGATCACCGTTGTGGGCGCAAGGCGTTGCTCCGCAAGATTTGCCGTTGGTTCAAGACCGTCAAAATGAACTTCAACGTCGCCATCAAGACGAACAAGATCAACAAGAAGACTTGCGTCGTGCGCCTCAGTTAAAACCACCAGAGGGAGAGGTCGTTCCCCGCCAAGAAGCACCGATCAATCTACCAGAAGGTGTATGTCGTGATATTCACAAGGTTGAAATATCCGGTATGCATATTCTTTCCCCCCGTGAAAGCGATGGTTTGGTTGAGGCTTTTGTCGATGTGTGTATGGGCTTGCCGGAAATTGATGAGGCCCTGCGCAAAATATCGAACTGGTATTTGGATCGCGGCTATTCAACAACCCGAGCGTACTTGCCGCCTCAGGATTTAACCGACGGCGTTCTGCGTGTTTTGGTTCTGGAAGGCAAAATGGAACAGGTCAGATTGGAACAGGAAGATCGGCATATGGGACTGGGCACGGCCTTTCCCGGTCTTGAAGGCGACGTGCTGAATATCCGGGACTTGGAACAAGGCCTCGACCAGCTCAATCGCGTATCCAGCAACAATGCAAAAATGGAACTGATCCCCGGCGAAACATCGGGTGGTAGCGTTGTTGTGATTAAAAATAAGCCCGCGAAACGTTGGCGGGTATCAACGTCTCTGGATAACGCAGGATCGCTTTCCACCGGACGTAACCAGATCGCCTTCGGTTTGGACCTCGACAGTCCGTTGGGTCTGAATGATGTGTGGACGTTCAGCATCCAGCCCGATCAGCGCGGCGAAAGCCCAAGCGGCAGTCGCATCGCGAGCGGATCGTTGAGCATCCCTTATGGATACTGGACCTATGGATATTCAGAAAGCTGGATGTCGTATTACGATGTTATCAAAGCACAGACCGCATCGTACCGATCCGATGGCATTAGTCATCWACGAAAAGGCACAATCGAACGCGTGGTTTTCGGAATGCCGATAGCAAAACTTCCATAGAAGCGGCCTTAACGGCCAAACAAGTTCGCAACTACATCGCCTTCACAAAGCTGGATGTGCAAAGCCGTAAGTTGACCATTGGCGCGCTGACGTTGAACCATTCAACAAAACTGGGCGGCGGGGCCTYGACGGTGAGCCTGTCACAGAACTGGGGCCTGCGCACCTTAGGCGCAAAAAAAGATCACGCGGTGACCAGCGAAGAGGCCCACGCACAATTTAAAAAAATCACCAGTAACGTCAGTTACAGCCGATCTTTTAAAGTTGCCGAACAAAACTTGAGCGTGAGTCTCAGCGGCAACGCTCAATGGTCTCCGACAACCCTGTTCAGTTCCGAACGCATCAGCATTGGTGGTCAGTATTCCGTGCGTGGTTTTCAAGATCAATCGGCGAGTGGAGATGTAGGCGGCTACGTGCGATCCGAGCTGAGTTGGCGATTGCCGACAACGGGACAAAAAGCGTTCGACAAAGTGCTGGGCCAATTTACGCCGTTTATTGGCTTAGATGGCGGGATGATCCGCAGGGATTACACAGAAACAAATGAAAAGGGGGCACTGGCAGGAGCCGCACTTGGTTTTCGCACCAGCGGTGGCCTTCTCTCATTTGATGTGAGTTATGCAAAACCGATTGTTCAACCGGGCTATTTCACCACGTCGGGCGGCGTGATCTACGCCAAAGTCAAATTGGAATATTGAGGGAATGAAGATGCTCAGCGGTGTGAATTTTTTTAAAGCCTTTTTGGTCTGGACCTTGTCGTTTCAGTTGGTGTTTCAGGGCCTGATTGCCCAAGCCATGGCTCAATCGATTACACCGGATGCGGCGACGGCGAACCAATCAACAGTAACCACGGCCCCCAGCGGCACGCCCATGATCAACATCGTGACCCCAAATGCGGCGGGGGTTTCTCATAATAAATATACAGATTTCAACATCACTTCAAACGGATTGATCTTGAA
>NVTL01000111.1 GCA_002401565.1 Rhodospirillaceae bacterium | reverse complement strand
TTTTTCTTTGATTTTAGGAACGGCGGCGGCGGCATCGTTGCGGTCCACCGTCATGCGTACCATTTCTGATCCGGCCTTGGCCAACGCCGCCACTTGGGCAACGGTTGCGGCCACATCCGCCGTATCGGTATTGGTCATAGACTGCACCACGACCGGATGTCCGCCCCCCACCATTACGCCATCCACATCAACGGCGATGGTTGAATGGCGTTGGTTTTTTTTGGACAATGAAGCAGTCATTTTAGAGTTCCTTTGGAAGGCCCCCGACTAAATCCTGATGTTCACAAAAGGTTATTTGCCGGGTGCACAAAACACGGCGGCGCTAATTTGGTACGGCAGATCCAGATTTAAGTTTATCAGGGTCCAGCTCAACATTGCGCCGCACATCACCAATCCCGCCAAGCGACGGAACCGTTTTGCCATCCACCAAGAGCTCTAAGGCTCCGGCATTTCCGGTCATCAAATACAGACCCGCGCGGTAGGGGACTTCATATTCGTCGCCTTCGCGCAAAAGACGGGTGAATAACAAACGGTTTACTTTGCGGTCACGCACTTGAATCCAGCTGTTGGCAAGGGCCCGCACCGTCACGCGGCTGGGACCCAAATCAACGGGTTCTTTTTGGACTGTCGGAGCTTCGGTTACAGGTGTTTGGACTGTGGTTGTTTCAACGGTTGGCGTTTCGACAACAGGGACTTCAATGACGGGCGTTTTAACAATCGCTTCGACTTCAGCCTCGACCTTGGCGACTTCAGCTTGAACGGTTTCAACCGCTTCAACAACGGGTTCAGGAACGGACGTTTCAGCGACAGCCGTTTCAACCGCCTTAACCACATCTTCAACGACCTTTTCAGGGTCCGTTGCGACAGGTGTTTTGGGCGTTGCTTGAACAACAGTTTCTTCGACAACAGCCTCTGGTGTTTCGACTTTGACAAAAGCCTTCGGCGTTTCTTTAACGTCCACAGCCGCAACCATGTCAGCCGGCACGGGTTCAACACGCGTCACGTCAACATCGTCGCTGTTGGAATTGTAATACCAGACGCTATAAGCAACCAAGGCAATGACAACGCCAAGCCCCAATACGGCCGCCCCCGGAACGCCGCCTTCGGGGATGGGTTTGGGAAAGCTCAATTGGGTTTTATCGGCCAAGGCTTTGTCTTCGTCTTTGTAACGACGCACAATTTCAGCACCGTCCAAATTTAAATGTTCGGCATAGCTGCGGACAAAGCCAATGGCATAAGCCGTTCCCGGCAAATCGGCATTGCGGCCGTCTTCGATGGCTTCTAAGTATTTTTGACTGATGCGCAATACGCCGGCCACATCGGCAACTTCAAGACCCTGACTTTTGCGGGTGTCTGAAAGCAATTTACCGACGGCTTCTTGAGCTTCGGTTGCGTCTTCTGCGTCTGCATTTTTGGCATTCGTCGTCGAATTGTTCACATCAGTGTCTTTCTTTTAAAGGCCTATGGCGTGCATTCTGCCTAAGTCCTCGCATAAGTGCAAGAAATTGCGGCTAAATCTTGATATTATGGTCCTTGGCAAAGGCCCGTAAACGTTGGCGAATGCTGGCACGGGGCATTTCAAGAAGCGAATGAATAAACTGAGCCACCGGGCGCGCGTGCATGGAATTAACCATTTCCTTGACCGGACCAACGGCAGGAGGCGACATGGACAACCGCCTAAACCCTATGGAAATCAGGGCCATAGCTTCCAACGGACGACCTGCAGCCTCGCCACAAACGCTGACCGGAACACCCGCCTGATCACAACTATCGCGGATGGATTTTAAAAATCCCAAGGCAAAGGGCGACAAAATATCATAGCGATTGGCAACATGAGGATTTCCCCGGTCGGTCGCGTATAAAAACTGCATCAAATCGTTAGAACCGATGGAAACAAAGTCCACATAGCCCAGAAGCTTGTCCAATTGCAGCGCCAAGGCGGGGACTTCCAACATCACGCCCGCATGCACGTGTTCGGGCAATATGGTGCCGCGCCCCCGTTCGCGTTCCAATTCTAAGTTCAACAGCCTTTTGGCTTCGATAAATTCTTCGACTTCGGCGACCATCGGGAACATCACATGAATATCGCGCCCCTTGGCAGCCCGAATAAGCGCGCGCAGTTGTTGGCGCAAAATGGCCGGGCGATCCAACGATATGCGAATGGCACGCCACCCCATGGCCGGGTTTTCTTCGTTCAGTTCGTTCCAATAAGGCAGGACTTTGTCGCCGCCCACATCAATGGTGCGAAACACCACGGGTTTGCCCGCGGCACGGTCCAGGACCTTTTCATATAATTTACGTTGGGCTTCGACATCGGGGAATTCGGCCCGCACCAAAAACGGCACTTCGGTGCGGTAAAGCCCCACGCCATCAGCACCAACGGCTTCGATTTGGTCAAAATCAAATTGCAGGCCCGCATTGATGCTCAGGCTGATTTCCACACCGTCCAAGGTTTTCGCCGGGACGTCTTTCAGCCGCGCGTATTGAGCCTTGATCAGGTCTTTGTGTTTTCGCGTTTCATGAAATTGATGCTGAATGTCTTCACTGGGGCGAATGAGGACCTGACTGTTATCACCATCAACAACAATCGCTTCGCCCGCATCGATTTTGGACAGAACATCACGGACCTGACCAATCACCGGAATATCCAGCGCGCGGGCCACAATGGACACGTGRGACGAAGCCGAGCCTTCTTCCAAAACCAAAGCCCTCAGGCGGGTATGATCATATTCTAAAAATTCAGCTGGCCCCATATTGCGGGCCACCAAGATCATGTGTTCGGGAAGCTCTATTTCGGCTTCGTCGCCTTCGCCCCCTTGAGCAATCAAATGACGCAACAAACGGTTGGCCAAGTCTTCTAGATCATGGACCCGTTCCCGCAGGTAAGGGTCCGTTGCGGCGCTGAGGCGTGCACGCATTTCGTTTTTGACTTTGACCACGGCGGCTTCAGCCGTTAGGCCCGTGACCACGGCTTCTTCGGTGCGGCGCAACCAGCCCGCATCTTTGGCGACCATTTGAAAGGCTTCTAAGACGTCTTTGTGTTCGCCGTCTTTACCGTCCGTTAACGGGCTTTGGCTCAGCAACGCATCCAATTGCCCCCGCATGGAATGAAACGCCTGATACAGGCGTTCGCGTTCACGTTCGGGGTCTTCGGCCACCAAATTTTCAACATCAAAAGACGGTTCGTGCAAAACCGCCAAACCAATGCCCAGCCCCGCGTTAAAAGCCACGCCTTCCAACCGCAAGGGTTTGAGCGCGATGCCATCGGTGGGGACCAGTTCTTTTGGATCAATCAGTTCGCCGCCCGCAACCATTTCGGCCAAGACCATGGCGACGGTTTGCAGGGTTTCAATTTCTTCATCAACAAACTGACGAGCGACCCGGTTTTGCACCGCCAACACGCCAACAACACGCCCGGCCCGCAGCACAGGAACACCGACCAGAGACTTAAACACGTCTTCACCCGTATTGGGGCGAAAGGCAAAATTGGGATGGCTTTGCGCGTCGGACAAGGCCAACGGTTGAGCCGAGGCGGCAATGGTGCCGATCAGGCCTTCGCCCAAACGTAGTCTGGTTTCATGGACAGAGCCCGGATTTAGGCCTTGGGTGGCAAACAGTTCTAAAACATCACCGGCCCGACGCACATACACCGAACAGACTTCGGAAACCATATCGGCAGCAATGACGCTGGTGATTTGGTCCAAACGATGTTGGGCCGCGCCCTCGCCCGCCATGACGTCGCGCACCCGCGCCAGTAATCGCCGAGACGATCCACCGCCGGGTGGTCCAGCATAACTGGCCGCTGCGCACATGGGTTCCCCCCTATTCAATAGGTTAAGCGTTACGTTTAAGCGTTGCGTCCGCCAAGAGCGTCTTCGGCTTGGCCGATAAGGTCTGCAAAAATTTCCGCCATGGGCTGTTCTTTTTTGACCATGCCAACAATTTGGCCCGCCATCAAAGATCCGCCTTCGACGTCGCCATCGATGACCGCGCGTTTCAAAGCCCCTGCCCAGAAATGTTCGATTTCCAACTGAGCTTCGCCTTGGTTCAATTCACCCGCATTAAACTTTGCAATCACGCTGCGTTGTTTTTCCATGAACTCTGCAGTGCCATTGTTATTGATGGCACGCACCGGAATAACCGGAAAGCGCGGGTCAATTTGCACCGTTGACACAGCATCACGAGAAGACGCCCGAATGAAGGCCTTTTTGAAATTTTCATGAGCGATGCATTCCGTGGCACAGACAAACCGCGTGCCCAATTGAACGCCCGCAGCACCCATTTCCAAATAGCTGACCATGGATTCTCCGCGACCAATACCGCCAGCCACAAAAATCGGCACGGCGGTGATTTCGGAAAGAATTTCTTGAGCCAGAACGCTGGTGGATACGGGGCCGATATGGCCGCCGGCTTCACTGCCTTCGATCACCAAGGCGTCTGCACCGCTGCGAATGAGGCGTTTTGCCAAAACCAAAACCGGGGCAAAACAAATAACCTTTGCGCCCCCTTCTTTAAGTTTTTTGATGATGGCTCCGGAAGGCAAGCCGCCTGCCAGCACAACGTGGGTAACCTTTTGACGCAAACACACATCGACCAATTCATCGATCAACGGATGCATTGTAATCAAGTTCACGCCAAACGGTTTATCGGTCATTTCGCGGGTCGCAACAATTTCGGGTTCCAGCAATTCAGGTCCCATGGCTCCGCACGCGATCACGCCAAAGCCGCCCGAATTAGACAACGCCGAGACCAAATTACGTTCGGAAATCCAAGACATGGCTCCGCCCATGATGGCGTAACGGGTGCCCAAAAATTCACGCCCGCGCGCCCAAAGTTTATCCAAGTGTTGTGATGTTGAAGTGCTCATTGATTAATCTTCCTCGTCCAGTCCATAAGCCGTGTGCAATGAACGCAGGGCCAGTTCAGTATATTCTTCGGGGATCAAAACGCTGACCTTGATTTCAACCAGGACAATCAATCAAAGGCAATACTGGAGATACCGGCGAGAATGGTATCGGAATAACCAGCGTTAAGATAATCCGCAATAACCTAGTAATAACTTATACAGACGGATCAAGGCAAGATCTATGTAGAGTTGTTGGCGCTCAAGGCCAGATGGGATTGAAGGGTAGAAGCGGCGGAATAATATCTACCAGTGCTGGCCGTGATGTGTTAGATGTGGTCGAGGTCACAGAAGAATATACGACAACCAATGCCAATGATGTTATATCAGCATCCGGA
>NVTL01000018.1 GCA_002401565.1 Rhodospirillaceae bacterium | reverse complement strand
GGATGTCCTCGTGCCTAGGCGGGTGCTTGAGATAATTTCCCGCCACGGTGAGAATCATCTCTATCTCTGCTTCGGTTGGAACCGGGTTTCTTTGGTTGGTTGTGTTATGGTTATGCGAATTCAACTCGATTCGGAGACCTTTATGACCGATATAGCGACTATAATGACATCCCTGAGCACAGCCGGGAGTGTGGCAAAAAGCTTATTGGATATTAAATCCATTTCAGAGTCTGCCGAGGCCCGTTTGGCCATTGCAGAATTACAAAATACCATCGCCGACAGCCGGAGCGAAGTCGCCGACCTTAAAGATGATCTGATGATTAAGGATGAAATGATCCGCACCTTAAAGGAAAAAATATCCAAAGGGGCCAAGCTGGTGCGTCACAATGAGATGTATTTTGATGCGGGTGAAGATGGGAAGCCGATAGGGGACCCATACTGTCCTCGGTGTTTAGAGGCGGCTGATTTGCATGTGCATCTTGTGCGTAGTAATGCGGACTACGTAAACTGCCCGAATTGCGAAAAAGTCTTTCCACGTGATCCAAACTAAACAAAAAGCCCCACCTCAAAAAGAGGCGGGGCTTTTNAATTTCTGACGTGAACCTTAGGCTTAGTTTTTGGTTGCTAAGGTTTCGTTTTGTTCGTCTGGGTCGCTCATGTCATCCATGTCCATCAGGCTCATGGCCGGTAGGCCGTTGTTGATGGGGGATGTGCCGTTTAGGATTTCGTCTTGGCGCACTTGACGATATAAGCTGCGGACCGCGGCGTAATAATCCAGCGAGGTTTTTTCCAGATCGTCGATTTCTTCCATGTTGCGGGCACGGAAATCAATCAATTCTGCGGCAAAACGTTGGTTGGGGATGTATTCTTTATCCGTGTTTTGGGCGTATTGCCAAACCGGGTCAGTCAAAACATCAACCACTTTGCCAACGGCGTCGCGGGGGTTCGATGGACCAAAGATCGGTAAAACCAAATACATGCCTTCGCCCATGCCCCAAGCGCCCAACGTTTGCCCGAAATCTTCGGTGTGGGCTTCATAGCCCATGTCGGTCGCGGGATCGCCAAAGCCCAAAATGCCGACCGTGGTATTGATCACAAAACGGGTGGCGGTATCGGCCGCGCGGGCCATTTCGCCCTGCAACAGATCGTTGAGCAAAATAACAGGTGTTTTTAAGTTGTTCAGGAAGTTATGAACAATTTTTTGGATCGGCGGTGGCATCAAAGCCTTATACAAACTGGACACCGGACGCAAAATCAAGGTGTCTAAGCCCCGATTGAATTCAAAGAAAACGCGGTTTACGGGTTCCAAAGGATCGTTGGTTGCTTCCATTTCTTCAACTTGGGCAACTTCGGTTTGGGCCGCAGGACTTTCTTCTGGTGTGGAAGAAGACGTTGTGACACAACCCGCAATAAGGCTTCCGGCAATCACCAGAGCGCACAATTTAAGGCCCAAGCGCAAGGCTCCAGCCTTTGCGCCAGTTGGTTTGCATTGGGGTGTTGGACGTAAATCGTCGTCAGAAGTCGATCTATCCAAATTCATTCGGCCCATTAATGGCTCCGTCACACGTTTATTATTTTGCCGTCTTTGCGACCATAGTAAATTGGCCCGACTTTGCCCTGTTTAATTATTCATTGACCATAGGAAATATCATAAGACTTCACATAAAACTAGAGCCCTGTGAATAATGTTGCAAGCTTCGGCCAGTGGTGTGCTAATTATGCAACACTTGTTAAGCGGATTTGCGTAGGCATAATTCGCAAATATCCCTTGACCGCCCTATTTACGGTACTTATAACAACATTGTTATATCATTATACTGTCATGGATATTTGAAGGTACTGTTGGCGGATGGACTATATTCTGGATGCATTTCGGGCGGCTGCCGACCCATCGCGTTTGCGCATATTGGGTTYGTTGCAAGCTGCGGAATTAACGGTCAGCGAACTGGTGGCGATTTTAGGCCAAAGCCAGCCCCGCGTGTCGCGTCATTTGAAAGTTTTGGTGGATGCCAAGCTTTTGGTGCGTTTTCGCGAGGGCAGTTGGGTGTTTCATCGCCTCAACACGCAAGGCCAAGCCCGTAAATTGGTCGATCTGGTGCCAACCGACGATCCCGTACGGATTGGGGACTTGGCGCGTCTGGACGATATTGAACAAAAACGGGATGAAGTTGCCGAACAATATTTTGCAAAATTTGCCCCCGAATGGGATCGTTTGCGCCAATTGGATGTGGACGAAGAACAAGTCGCCAATGCGGTGCAGGAAATGCTGCCGTTATTAAACACCCAGAGCCTTTTGGATTTGGGCACCGGTACGGGGCGCATGTTACAGGTATTAGGCCCCGATGCGGGTGAGGCCTTGGGCGTCGACAGTTCACACGAAATGTTGGCGGTCGCACGGTCGAACCTCAGGCGTTGGGGGTTGGGAAATTGCCGTTTGCAACAGGCCGATATCTTGAACTTGCCCGTGGCCTCGGAAAGTTTTGATGTTGTTGTGCTGCATCAGGTTTTGCACTTTTTAAAACGTCCATGGGCGGCAATTGCAGAAGCTTTGCGGGTGCTTGGGCCGGCGGGGCGATTGTTGATTGTTGATCTGGCCCCGCACACTATAGAAGATTTGCGCGATCTTCACGCTCATCGTCGTTTAGGGTTTGCAGATGATGAAGTGCGTGAATGGCTTGCCGAACAAGGCTTCACGTGCGAAACCATACGCCACTTGTCCGGTGGAAAAACCCCGGATGGATTGCAGGTGACGATTTGGTTGGCGCGGCGCTTTGCCCCAAGCCCGACTGTTTAAGCTAAAGTCTGTATTAAGAGAATAAGGAAAATTCCATGTCGACCACTTCACGATCTGCACCCTCTGAATTGCCCATTGCCGCGCCGCTGCCCCGCGATGCCGAGGTATCGTTCGAATTTTTCCCGCCAAAATCGGAAAAAATGGAAGCAAAGCTGTGGGATTGCGTGGAACGCTTGGCCCCGTTGAAGCCCAAATATGTGTCTGTGACCTATGGCGCCGGGGGCTCTACCCGCGAACGCACGCATACGACGGTGACCCGTATCCGTGAAGAAACCGATATTGCTCCGGCCGCGCATTTAACGTGTGTTGGGGCGACCCGAGAAGAAATTGACGACATCGCGCGCAATTATTGGGAACACGGCATCAAACATATCGTGGCTTTGCGTGGTGATCCGGTGGATGGCATTGGCACGGACTATGAACCTCATCCGGGCGGCTATGCGTATGCCGAAGATTTGGTCAAAGGCTTAAAGGACATCGCGGATTTTGAAATTTCCGTGGCGGGCTACCCGGAAAAACATCCTCAGGCTCAAAGCTTGGACGCCGATATCGAATTTTTAAAACGCAAAGTCGATGCCGGGGCTGACCGAGTGATCACCCAGTCCTTTTTTGACAATAACAAGTTTTTAGAATTCGTCGACAAGGCACGTTCGGCGGGTATCGAAGTTCCCATCGTGCCGGGTATTTTGCCTGTGACCAATTTCAAACGGGTTCAAGAATTCTCAACCCAAACCGGGACCTCTGTTCCCGGTTGGATGGCCGAAATTTTCGAAGGCCTAGAAGACGACATGGAAACCCGTAAACTGGTGGCCGCCACGGTGGTCGCTGAACAATGCCGGGTGTTGTACGCGAACGGTATTAAGGAATTTCATTTCTATACCTTAAACCGGGCTGACTTAACGTATGCGATTTGCCATATCCTTGGTGTGCGCCCTTAATTTCACGACCTTATATATAAAGAGACCGATGCTATGACCTTGAAACCTCACAATCCAAACGCCAAATCTCAATTAGAAGCCGCTTTAAAAGAGCGCATTTTGATTTTGGACGGTGCTATGGGCACCATGATTCAACGCCATACGTTGGAAGAAGCAGATTTTCGCGGGGAACGGTTTTTATCATCGAAGATAGAATTAAAGGGCAATAACGATCTGTTGACCCTAACCCGTCCGGAAATCATTCAGGGCATTCACGAAGAATACTTGGCCGCCGGCGCGGACATTGTTGAATCCAATACGTTCAGCGCCACCACAATTGCCCAGGCTGATTATGGTTTGGAAGACGCGGTTTATGATTTGAACTTAGAAGGGGCCAGATTGGCGCGCGCGGCGGCGGATAAATATTCCACGCCCGACAAGCCCCGCTTTGTTGCGGGCGGCCTTGGCCCCACAAACCGCACCGCGTCTTTAAGCCCCGACGTCAACGATCCGGGTGCACGCAATGTGACGTTTGATGAATTGGTCGCGGCGTACGCTCAGGCCACACGTGGATTGATCGAAGGCGGATCAGATTTGATTTTGATCGAAACCGTGTTTGATACCTTGAATGCCAAAGCTGCCGTTTATGCGGTGTTGAGCGTATTCGAAGAAGAAGGTTTTGAGTTGCCCATCATGATTTCGGGCACCATCACCGATGCCTCGGGCCGCACTCTTTCTGGTCAGACTGCGGAAGCCTTTTGGATTTCGTTGGCTCATGCCAAACCATTGTCCATCGGTTTCAACTGTGCCTTGGGCGCCGAAGATTTACGTCCGCACCTACAATCGGTCTCAACGATTTCGGACGCCAATGTCAGTGTTTATCCAAACGCCGGATTGCCCAACGAATTTGGCAATTATGACGATACGCCCGAATACATGGGCGAAGTGTTGCGCAGCTTTGCCGAAGAAGGTCTGTTGAACATTGTTGGTGGGTGTTGCGGAACGTCGCCTGCTCATATCAAGGCTATTGCGGACGCGGTTGCGGATATAAAACCGCGTGAAATTCCCACGGGCTTGAACACCACACGTCTGGCGGGTTTAGAGCCCTTGGTTTTAAATGACGTCACCGGATTTGTGAACATCGGCGAACGCTGCAACGTTGCGGGATCAGCCAAGTTTAAAAATCTGATTGCCGCTGGCGATTATCAAACCGCCCTAGAAATCGGCCGCACCCAAGTTGAAAACGGCGCGCAGATTGTTGACGTCAATATGGACGATGCCATGTTGGACGCCGAAGTCGAAATGGTCAGGTTCTTAAATCTGATCGCGTCCGAGCCCGATATTTCTCGCGTGCCGTTGATGATCGACAGTTCCAAATGGTCGGTGATCGAAGCCGGACTAAAATGTGTTCAGGGCAAAGGCGTAGTTAATTCCATAAGCATGAAAGAAGGCGAAGCCGAATTTATCGCCCATGCGCGTAAAGTTAAAATGTATGGCGCGGCGGTGATCGTCATGGCCTTTGACGAACAAGGTCAAGCCGACAGCTTTGAGCGTATGATCGAAATCTGTGAAAAATCTTACAAGATTTTGACCGAAGTGGTGGGGCTTCCCGCGCACGACATTATTTTCGATCCGAACATTTTCCCCATCGCCACAGGGCTGGACGAACACCGTAATTATTCCGTCGATTACATCAATACCTGTGCTTGGATTAAAAAGAATTTGCCGGGGGCTTTGATTTCCGGCGGTGTATCCAACATGTCGTTTTCGCTGCGGGGCAACAACCCCATGCGCGAAGCCATGCACTCGGTGTTTTTATATCACGCCATTAAATCAGGCATGAGTATGGGGATCGTGAATGCGGCTCAGCTGACCGTGTATTCCGACATTCCCGACAACCTGCGCGAACGGGTCGAAGACGTGGTGTTGAACCGCCGCGAAGACTCTACCGATCGCTTGTTAGACGTTGCCGAAGAAGCCAAGGGTTTGAAATCGGCCAGCACCGGACCGGATTTATCATGGCGGGAACTCAGCGTTGAAAAACGCTTGGAACACGCTCTGGTCAAAGGCATCGGCGACTATGTCGAAGCCGACGTCGAAGAAGCGCGCCTGGCCGCCAAAGAACCCATCGACGTGATCGAAGGTCCATTGATGGATGGCATGAACGTGGTCGGTGATTTGTTCGGCGCGGGTGAAATGTTTTTGCCGCAAGTGGTCAAATCTGCGCGTGTTATGAAACGCGGCGTGGCCGTATTACTGCCCTACATCGAAGCCAGCCAATCGGGCAGTTCGTCCAAGGGTAAAATTTTGATGGCGACCGTCAAAGGCGACGTGCACGACATCGGTAAAAACATCGTCGGTGTGGTTTTGCAATGCAATAATTTCGACGTTGTCGACATCGGCGTGATGGTGCCGTGGGCGACTATTTTGGACAAAGCCGTCGAAGAAAAAGCCGACATCATTGGCTTGTCCGGCTTGATCACGCCGTCCTTGGAAGAAATGGTCACAGTCGCCAAAGAAATGGAACGGCGCAAAATGAAGCAGCCGTTGTTGATTGGTGGTGCGACCACATCGAAAGTCCACACGGCCGTGAAAATTGCTCCGGCGTATTCCGGTCCTGTGGTGCAGGTGATTGATGCCTCGCGCGCCGTTGGCGTGGCGTCGAATTTATTGTCGAAAACGCGCAAAGAAGCCTACGTTGCCGACGTGCGCGCTGAATACGACGAGCTTAAAATCAAGCACGAAGAAAGCCAACGCAATCGTACGCAACGCAGCATCAGCGAAGCCCGCGCCCGCAAAGCGTCCATCGATTGGGATAAATCCTCGCCGGTTGAACCAACATTTTTGGGCACCAAAATATTTGACGATTACCCGTTGGAAGATTTGGTTGGGCATATTGATTGGACGCCATTTTTCCGCACGTGGGAATTAAAAGGCACGTACCCGGACAACTTAAAAGCCGAAGGCAAAGCGGGCGATAGTGCGCGTGGATTGTTTGAGGATGCTCAGGCCATGCTGAAACAAATCATCGATGAAAAATGGCTGACCGCACGGGCCGTCGTGGGCTTTTGGCCCGCTGCATCCGATGGCGATGATGTTGAACTTTATACAGATGAAAATCGTACAGAAGTTTTGGATACCGTGCATTTCCTGCGTCAACAAATGGAAAAACGCGCGGACCGTTCCAACGATTGCTTGGCCGATTTCATTGCGCCAAAAGACACAGGCGTTAAAGATTATTTTGGTGGTTTTGCGGTGACCACTGGGCACGGCATTGAAATCAAATCGGCTGAATTTTTGGCCGTGCACGATGACTATAACGACATCTTGTTAAAAGCCCTAGCCGACCGTTTGGCCGAAGCTTTCGCCGAACACATGCACGAACGTGTGCGCAAAGAATTCTGGGCGTACGCGCCTGATGAAGACTTAGTCAACACCGCCCTGATCAAAGAACAATATAACGGAATTCGTCCGGCGCCCGGTTATCCGGCGTGTCCAGACCACACTGAAAAAACCGGATTGTTCGAAATCTTGGACGCCACCAACGCCACGGGCATAGAGCTCACCGAAAGCTTCGCCATGATGCCCACCAGCTCAGTCTCAGGCTATTATTTTGCCAACCCAGAATCCCGCTATTTCGGCATCGGAAAAATCGGCAAAGACCAAGTCAAAGACTACGCCAAACGCAAAGGCATAACGATGGATGAAGCCGAAAGAATATTGGCTCCAAATTTAGGGTATTCGACTTAGGCCTTGTCAGGTTTCATAAAGTAGAACTGGGTTTGTTTTTTAAGGCGAATATTATCATTAGGCGATATCTGCAAGCTGACTCTTCTATTCGAGCCTTTAGGCGTTTTAATTTCAAGTTCTCCATATTTGGAAAGTTTGAATAAAACTTCTTTATACATCTCGTCACTTGCAGGAGATGTGTTGAAGGTTTGCTTGATAATATTGCGAAATGTCACATCTCCTCCTTCTTTATGTATCCATGAAGGAAGGTCTAACTCTAATGACTTTAAAGATTGATCTTTAGCTACATTATCAAATACGAACATTGGAACTTGTCCTGTCACACGCTCATCATCATCTGGATTGTAACCAAGCATATTTAACCCAGAACCACCATGATGTATGAAGTGATTTTGTAATTTCCAATGCACCTGCATCATCTCATTTCGAGCTTTTTCATGCATTGAAAGATGAACAAGCCAGTAGGATCGATTGCAATTATTCGATTTGATGAAAAAGGGCGTGTAAAATAATGCCCCACTATCATTTTTGAAAGAATCAGAAAGATGTTTCTGAATGTACATGCGCCAGTCAGCCTGTTTTTTTGTATCCTCGATGGATAATTTAGAAAGCTGATTTAGCCCAATTTTTTTGATTAAAAATTTTGATTTATCCGAATCGTTGATGTAGTCAATAATCCAATCTGTTGCAATGGTCAGAATAATTTCAGCGTTAGGAAGCTTGCGGAAAATATCTCTAATGATATGCAAAGGCACATCCTTATAGCCATACTGATCTAAAATAAATATGGCGCGGGAATTTTTACTTTTTGCTTCAATATTTCTAATGATATCATTCGCTCTTTCAGCAAATAATCCATTTATAAAAGTCATATCTTGGGCTCGGTCTTTATAGCCATTTGAAATAAGGTGCTCTTTTAAAAAACGTATTGCATGAGGGTTAGTATCTACAAAGAAATACTTTGCATGAATCTTGAATTCCTTATCACGCTTTAAGTTAATTAAAGCTTCCGCATCTCGAACTGTATCTAAAATAATTGCTGGCGACCCTGATTGTAATTTGTTGGTAAGCTCATTCACATATTGTCCACCGCCGCAAAAACCATCAATTAAGTAAATTTTGAATGATGGGATTCTTGGGTCAATATTTAATACTTCAAGATACCGATGAAGGTACGCCTGTAAGACTTCATGCTTGGTGATGCTGTGCGCCTCAAGCGTCGGTAGATTGTCTGGATCTGACCAATCATATTTTTTCGTTTTGGACATTTTTATACTCAATGAAGGATAAAGGTATGAAAATTTATTACGAATGGTAGTGGTGTTGCTCAAAAAAATCTATTCAGCGGCTACATATTTAGTTTGGGGTATAGGTGAATGATCGTCTGTGGTTGGGTATTCCCCCCAAATACGACCTTCTAATTCCCGCCCATTTTCTTTAGGTCTAAATCCACCCCATTGTTTGAAGAAGAAAGGGACTTTTGAGTTTAGGCATTGGTCTCGGATATCGGTGACCCAAGTTTCTTTTATGGGGCGGTGATGCGGGCCGCTTTCTCCGCCRACGATGATCCAGTGCATGGCGCTTAAGTCCATTGGGCCCATGGGGCCAATGAGGGGCTCAATCGATAAGAAGCGTACTGTGGCGTTGGTTTCAGACAAGTGTGTGATGCGGGACTTTTTACTCGCATCTTCGACTGAAACGCCCAGCCAGATGTTGCTGGGGGCTTTGCCATTTTTATAACGTTTGTTGATMTAGGTACGCAGGCGTGATGAACGTTTGGTGAGGACTTGGAAGGTGTGGTGACTGGCCTCTTCCATCGTATCAAAAACTTTGTCCACGTAAGAATACGGAATTTTTTTGTGGAAGAGGTCGCTCATGGAATTGACAAAAATCATCCGTGGCTTTTTCCAAGCCAAAGGTTGCTCTAGGCGTGCCGGGCGTAAGGTTAAGTCAAAACCTGTTTCAAAAGGATGATCCTTGACGCCCCGAAAACGTTCAGAGAAACGCTCAGCATAGCAGTTGTCACAGCCTGAACTGATTTTTGTGCACCCTGTAACAGGATTCCAAGTTGCGTCCGTCCACTCGATGTTTGAATTTTGTGCCATACGATATCACGCCTAAAAAGAACATAACAAGAACAATTATATACAAAGTACCACCAAATTGCCATTGTTACGTTGAATAATTCGTTAAAGTTTGCAATACAAGGCCCTGAACAGTCCGCCCCAACCCCAAAACGAAAGACATTATGATGATTGAGACGATGATGGAACGGCTTATTTTTGCTAGTCGTTGGATTTTAGCGCCGTTTTATTTGGGGCTTATTTTGGCTTTGTTGATGTTATTGACAAAATTTGGCCAAGAGCTTTTTCATATTTTGCCGAACGTTTTGAACATGACCGAGTCCGATGTGATTGTCGCCGTGTTGACACTGATCGATTTTTCGTTGGCGGGCAATTTGCTGATTATGGTGATTTTTGCTGGCTATGAAAATTTTGTATCGCGCATCGATACGGGCGACAGCGAAGACCGTCCCGATTGGATGGGTAAGGTTGATTTCAGTGGGCTGAAGCTGAAACTGATCGCGTCGATCGTCGCGATTTCCGGTATTCAGTTGCTGCGGGTGTTTATGGATGTGGAAAATTCATCCAAAGAAAATTTGATGTGGATGCTGATCATCCACCTGACGTTCGTGGTGTCGGGCGTATTGTTGGCGCTGATGGATTATTTGGTGGCCAAGGCTTACGCGTTAAAAAAATAAGCGCGCTTAAAAACAAAGCCTAAAAACAACAAAGCCATCCGACAAGGGATGGCTGTTTCATATAAAGTATTTTGCGGTGGTCTTTCCACGCGGGTCTGCGGCTCTGTCTTGCTTTAACAGCAAGGTGTGTCTTAGTGAGCCGCAGCCATTTGGGTCGTGGTTAGGGTGTTCAGGTGAACCGGGGGAACGTTTGCGGTTTGGATCACAAAAAAGGCAACCACTGCGCCGTATATCAAAGTCTTGACCATTGTCTTTCTCCTTATTGTCTTGCGTTTCGATGATTGAAATTTACAGGAGTGATTCGGTCCCGACAACAAAAAATGCATGGCTGAGAAAAAACGGCGGGTTTCTGCGGTTTTTTGAAAAAGTGCCGCATTCCTAGATATATCGTTTATTTACAATGAATTAATGATGTTTCGAAAGGCTATTTTTAGCCTCGACACTACCCTGACGCGGGTATGGTATTCCTATAGCGCATGGCTTTGGGCTCTTCACGGTGTCGTGAAGTCAAAATCGACCGCATGGCAGCTATGCACAGGACGCATTGCCGAGGCCGTGGTTTTGGATGTTTTAGGGGGCGATCTTAAAGAGGCTTGTCGGAAGACAGCATGTCTTCAAGGGTGTGTTTTGCCAAAGTCGTCATGAACGCTAAACGGGCTTCGTGCAATACGCCTTTCAGCCGGCAATCATCAATCAACGGACAAGTATTGGTGTCACGGTTAAAGCATTCTTGGATATCCATGTGCGGTTCGGTATTTTTCACCACATCGGAAATACGGATGTCTTTGGGGTCCATTTTCAAACGTACACCGCCAGATTTGCCCCGGACGGTTTTCACAAAACCAAGGGCACCTAAATTATGCACCACCTTAACCATGTGATTTCGCGAAACGCCGTAATGTTCCGAAATCTCTGTAACCGTAACCAAACGCTCGGTTTTTTTGGCCAGATAGAGCAGCGCGCGGAGTGAATAATCTGTATATGATGTAAGTTGCATGTGTGTTTTTTTCATTTTTTGACTTGCGAATGTATTATATAACATGTATCCAGCTTACATCTATTAAAAAACATGGAAATCTGAATATAAATTCAGAACATGCAACAGAGGGGACTCATTAATGTTTTGTTACCAATGTGAACAAACCACCCGCACGGATACATCTGTCGGTTGCGACAGTGAACGCGGAAACTGTGGTRAAGACGCTCAAACGTCTGATTTACAAGACCTTTTGATTTATGCGGTTAAAGGTATTGCCCAATATAACCAATTGGCTCGTGAAAATGGCAAAGCCGACAAGGACGCTTCTGCGTTCATCTTGAAAGCCATGTTCGCCACCTTGACCAATGTTAACTTTAACGCCGGTCGTTTTACAACGATGTTGCAAGAAGCCTCCGTCATTCGTGATCGTGTTAAGGCTGCTGCGGGCGATAAAGCGGCCCAAGCAACAGGCCCAGCAACTTGGGTTATTCCTGCAGAAGTTGGCGAATTATTGGCCGAAGCCGAAATTGCTGACGTTCGCAAAGGCCAAGCCGAAGTTGGTGAAGACATCATCGGCCTGCGCGCTTTGATCCTTTATGGGGCGAAGGGCGTTTGTGCTTATGCCTTCCACGCTTTGATGTTGGACCAAGAAGACGACGCTGTTTACGAAGGCATCGAAAAATCTTTGGCGTTCTTGGCAAATGAACCTAAAGACGTTGATGCTTTGGTTGGCGAAGCTTTGGCATTGGGTCACGTAAACCTTCGCGTTATGGAAATGTTGGACGCTGGTAACACCGGTAAATTCGGCACACCTGAACCCAGCCAAGCACGCGTAACACCAGTTGCGGGCAAAGCGATTTTGGTCAGTGGTCACGATATGGCTGATTTGGCTGCATTGTTGGAACAAACCGAAGGCACAGGCATTAATGTCTATACCCACGGTGAAATGCTTCCAGCACACAGCTATCCAAACTTGAAAAAATACGATCACTTGGTTGCGAACTACGGTGGCGCTTGGCAAGATCAGCAAACTGAGTTTGCAAACTTCCCCGGCCCAATCTTGATGACCTCAAACTGCATCATTGAACCCGGCCCTTCTTATAAGCAGCGTATCTTTACCGCGGGCCCCGTGGGTTGGCCTGGTGTTCGTCACCTTGAAAACTATGACTTTTCAACATTGATCCAAGCGGCTAAAGCGACCCCTGGTTTTGCCGAAGACGGCGAAGACAAATCCATCACCATTGGTTTTGGTCGGGACGCGGTTCTTAGCGTTGCGGGCACGGTTGTTGATGCGGTTAAAGCAGGCGCGATCAAACACTTCTTCTTGGTTGGCGGTTGTGACGGTGCAGATACGGGCCGGAACTATTATTCCGACTTCGTTGAACAAACACCGGACGATACCATCATTTTGACCTTGGGCTGTGCTNAGTACCGCTTTAATGATCAAGACCTTGGCGACATCGGTGGCATTCCACGTCTGTTGGACATGGGYCAATGCAACGAYAGTTATTCRGCYGTTCAAGTGGCTGTRGCYTTRGCMGACGCSTTTGAATGTGAAGTCAATGAYTTGCCATTGTCGATGATTRTTTCTTGGTTCGARCARAARGCCGCCGCCGTGCTGCTGACGTTGCTGGCCTTRAACATCAAGGGYATCCGTCTCGGACCGACRCTTCCTGCGTTCATCACACCCGCTGTGTTGGATGTTTTGGTTGAAGCCTTTGACATYAAAGCCAACACAACACCAGAAGCTGATTTGGCTGCGATCTTGCAAAAAGCTAGCTAATATCAACTCAGTCGATTAAAAAGGCCGGAACGGGGCAATCTCGCTCCGGCCTTTTTTTATTTCCCCTGATTTCTGAAGAAGAGCTTTCATGACACAGACCCATACAATCAACCTAACCACGCGCGACCACAAAGAAATTTCGTTTCCCTGTGGTGAAGRCGAACACCTGATCGAAGCCGCGGCTAAGGCCAACATCACCTTGCCGTCCAGYTGCYTWGAAGGCAATTGYGGMGCGTGTCAYGGAAMSTGYAAAAGTGGCGAYCATGARYTGAAATCWCAYCGKRMAGATGCTCTGCCCAAAGAAGACGGKGCMRTTTTGATGTGTCGSACGTATCCAAARGCGGATWTGTCCATCGAAGTCYCCGCCGATATGGCMCACATCACRTCCGGCCCGATTGCCGAACGCACCTGTGAAGTKATCGAAGTTTCWRATATCGGYGGYGCCGTKCGKCGYTTGGTGATGAAAGTTCTGCCCGAYGAAAATGGCGAYATGGGSCCMCAATTYGAAGCCGGACAATATATGGAACTGCAAATYCCCGGCAGYGAWRTKAAAAGAGCTTATTCYTTGGCCAATGCCCCCAACTGGGATGGCACCTTGGAATTTCTCATTCGCTTGCAGCCCAACGGCAAGTTTTCGTCCTGGTTAGAAGACAAAGCGGTCGCGGGTGATAAGCTTCAAGTCAGAGGCCCAGAAGGCGCTTTTGTGATGCAGACCGGAACGCTGTCCCCCCGCAGGTTTGTTGCGGGCGGCACGGGCGTTGCCCCGATGTTTGCCATGCTGCGGCAAATGGCTGAATTTCAAGAAGCCAATAATTCTCACCTTTATTTTGGTGTGAACACCGAAGACGAATTGTTCTGTATGGACCAAGTCGAAGAGCTTAAAAAATTGCTTCCGAACTTAACCGTCACCGTTTGTGTATGGAAACCGGGCAACGATTGGCAAGGCTTTACGGGTTCACCCGTTGATGCCTTTGCGGCTGATCTAAAAGCGGATATGGAAAAAGGCTTAAAGCCGGAAGTTTACCTCTGTGGTCCTCCGGGTTTGGTGGATGCAACGGAAGAAGCTTCCACAGCTGCTGGATTGTCTCATGATAATGTATATTGTGAACGTTTCTTGCCCGCTTAAAGAAAGCCTGTAATAGGTTCATCTATCATTCGTCTATATCCTTAAAGTGCCGACTGCGATAATTGATGGAAAATCATTTACTAAAAACGCTTGTGGCGCGTGCTGTGTCGCGTCCGCAGGCTGAATGCACACGCCGTTTTTACAATATTTGATCGAATATCGATTCGTTTTTATTCTCATAAAATCGAAATTCTCTAGTTTATTACAATAATAATTCCGCAATAAATGAATACTAATATTATTGTAATCGTTAAATCGTATGTGCTTTAGGGGTTGCTTTAAAATCGTTATAAGCTAAGCCACTTAAATTGCTAAACTATTTAATTTATATCCATCTTTAAGGTAAATAAACTTTAAATAATAAAACAAGTGATGAGCTTTTTTGTAAAGACATTGCTAATGGTATGGTTTTATAAGTAACGATACTATTTTATTTGATGGATAGGGACACAGAATGGCACGCGATACTTCTTTGACGGGGGTCGAACGGACTTTCGAAACCGACGAAATTATCGTCAGTAAGACAGATACAAAGGGTCGCTTGACCTATACCAATAAAATCTTTCTGCACTTGGCCAGCTATACAGAAGAAGAATGTATCGGTCAGCCGCACAGCATGATCCGTCACCCCGACATGCCGCGGTGCATTTTTAAATTGTTATGGGACACCATTTCAAAAGGCCACGAGATTTTAGCCTATGTGATTAATCGGTCTAAAAACGGGGATCATTATTGGGTTCTTGCCCACGTCACCGCCGACTTGGATTCAAACGGAAATATCGTTGGTTATCATTCCAGCCGCCGTGTTCCGTCAAAAAGTGCCATGGCCGTCATCCAGCCCCTTTATGCCAAATTAAARGCCGAAGAAGACAGGCATWCCGATCGCAAGGYSGGACTTGAKGCTTCRMTGGCMATGGTCACGGGTATTYTMAGYGATGCGAAYATTRAYTATGACGAATTYATCTTTTCCGTCATTAACGGGTAAYWGGGGGACACAWCATGTTARATMTTAAAACCATTCAAGGCCAAGGCCTTCTCGCGTCYCTSATTTCCGGKTTAATYTTTGTSATTGTKGCYGGYATGGGSATTTTTGGSYTAACGCARTTGTCWTCGGCSATTGATGATATGGCYRCMAAGACCGATAAAARGGTTGCCCATATTGCSCCGCTWACCGAAGCCGCAAACAGCATTCAATTTGATGTGGTTCAGGTTCAGCAATGGCTAACCGACATTTCGGCCACACGTGGATTAGATGGCTTGAATGACGGCTTTGACGTGGCGGCCATCTTTGCCAAAAAATTCAATGAAGATGTGAACATCGCCATCACCCATGCCGAACAGCTCAATGCGGCAGCAAAGAGCGGCTCTGCTCAAAGTGCTGTGGATTTGAACGGTGTGATTGCCACGTTGCGTGAAATGCAGTCGTCGTTCCCCGCTTATTATCAAACCGGGCAAAAAATGGCCAAGGCGTATATCGAGTTAGGTCCTGCTGGCGGCAATAAAATGATGGCCTCGTTCGATGGAACGGCCGAAAAAATTGGCGGTCAGGTCGAACAGTTAATGACTATGGTTAAGGAACTTGACCGCTCTGATTCAGATAAAATGGTTGCTACAGCCGCCGCTGCGCGCAGCGAAGCTGAGTTTCAGATCTACATGTTGATCGGCCTGTTTGTCGTGGGTATCGTCATTTTGGCCGGGGTCACACGCTTTACAAATAAAGTGTTGAAGATTGTCACCGTGGTATCAAATTCTTTGAACAATGCTCGCCAAGGTAAATTGGGCACGCGTATTTGCGGCATTAAAGGCGAAGGTGCGGACGCGGCCTTGCAGCACAACTTTAATCAACTGATGGATATCAGTGAAGCTTATGTGCGTGAAATTCGCGCCTCTATGGATTTTGTCAGCCGTGGTAAATATTACCGCACCATTTTGCCCGAAGGCATGACCGGAAACTTTTTGTCCAGCACCAGTCGTGTGAACAATGCGGTGGAACAAATGGGCGGCAAGGTAAAGGACTTTACGGTAATTGCCGATAAGTTCGAAGTGAACATGAAAGGCGTGGTCAACACCGTGACGTCTGCTGCTGCTGAATTGCATGCTACGGCAAAAAGCATGGAAAGTACGGCATCGCTCACCAGCGAAAAAGCAAATGTTGTGGCCTCTGCTGCCGATGATGCATCTGCGAACGTGCAAACGGTTGCGTCTGCTGCCGAAGAATTATCAGCGTCGATTTCCGAAATCAGCCGCCAAGTGGGGCAGTCTGCTGAAATTGCCAGCCAAGCCGTGGTTGATGCCGATAAAAGCCGTGAAAATGTTCAGGGTCTGGCGGAATCAGCCGCAAAAATTGGCGAAGTCATCAGCTTGATTTCTGACATTGCGGACCAAACCAACCTGTTGGCTTTGAATGCGACGATTGAAGCGGCGCGTGCGGGCGAAGCCGGAAAGGGCTTTGCCGTTGTGGCTTCGGAAGTGAAAAACCTAGCCAATCAAACCGCCAAGGCAACGGAAGAAATCAGCCAACATGTGGGCGGCGTTCAAGATGCCACCGACGAAGCGGTGCGGGCCATCAAAGGCATTGGTTCAACGATTTCCAGAATTGATGAAGCCTCAACCGCCATTGCCTCGGCTGTTGAACAACAAGGTGCGGCAACCCAAGAAATTGCCCGCAATGTTGAACAGGCGGCTACGGGGACGAATGAAGTGACGTCGAATATTACGGAAGTGACCCAAGGAGCCTCTGAAACCGGCCATGCTGCAACGGAAGTTCTCAGCGCCGCCGATGAACTGGCGCGCCAAGGCGATGTTTTGGGTCGGGAAATGGATTCGTTTCTGGTCGAACTCAGAAAAACGATTTAGCGTTCTTGTAACGCTGTTTCACTTAGCGTTCTTGTAACGCTGTTTCACTTAGCGTTCTTGTAACGCGGTTTCAAGTGAGCCCATAAAGGGCGAGGCGATGTATTCCATCACGGATCTTGATCCGGTGACGATGGAACACATAACTTGCACGCCGGGGACCAGCCGATATATTTCGCCTTTGCTTTCGAACACATCCGACGTGGTTTTGATGCGGACCTTATAATAGGTTGCGCCATCGGGGCCTTCGACGGTGTCGGGGCTGATGTGGATGACTTCGCCTTCTAACGGGCTAAAGCGTGCACTGTCGCTAGAGGCCAAAGTCACGCGCGCGGTTTGTCCGATGTGTACATAGCCGACGTCGTTGGGCGGCAATTTGGCTTCGACCACCAAAGCATCGCCAATCGGAACGATATCGGCAATTTTACCGCCGGGTTGAATGACACCGCCACGGGTGACCACATGCAACGTCATCACCACCCCGTCAACGGGGGAAACCACGACGGATCGATTCAAGCTGTCGGCAAATTTTCGACTGCGATTGGTGAGCTCTTGCAAGGATCGGCGTTTTTCATCCAAATCTTGGCGGGCCTCAACGCGAAAGCGACCGTCGACGGCTTCAAGGCTCAAAGTTTCTTGTTCGATGGCGGCTTGCAAACGGGCTAAAGCTGCCGTGTCTTGGGATCGCGCGCCTCTCAGGTTTGCCACTTCTTTTAAAAGATTAAGATGCAGCATGCGGTTGGTGAGTTCGTCTTCTAACAAACCCTCACTGATTTTGACTTGTTCGTTGATGAGTTTTAATTTTTCCCGCGTATTGGTAAGACGCGCGGAAATTTCATCGCCTTCACGTTTGCGCTGGTTGACCAAGGCTTTTTGCACATTTAAATCGTTGATCAATTGAAGGCGCCGAGACGAAAATAGGTCTTGAACCTGAACCGTAAGTTGAGGGTGGTTTTTGGCAAAACCATCGGGAAAGGTGATTGTTTCGGCCCCTTCGACATCTGCGGTCAGACGTGCCACGTCAGCCGTCAGCGCCAAAATGCGGACGTTTAATTCATCCACATCCGCGCCGCTGGCGGTGGATTCCAAAACCATCAAGGCTTGCCCGGCTTTGACCCGATCACCTTCGCGGACCGGAATTTCGGCGACGATGCCGCCTTCAAAATGCTGCACAGTCTTGACTTGCGAAGACGGTACAACTTCACCAACGGCAAAACTGACAACATCCAAACGTCCGACCAAAGTCCAGCCAAAAAAGGCAAGAATCATGGCGATCAAGACCACCAAAAACATATGGGTTTGTTGTTTGATTTCTAATACGGGTTTTTTAGCCATTGGACTTCGTCCCTGTATAGGTCACGGTCGCCTGCGGATTTTTTGGGGCGGGTTTTTTTGGCTTAGGCGTTAAGATTTTCGGCACGGGTTTAACATTTAAGTCCAAAATCAGCGGCGCACCCTGAATAATATTGCGGTCATGCGACAGGGCAATGATCGTACACCCACGTTGATTTAACGTATTCATAACCTTAGATATTTGCTGCGTACCTTCGGCGTCTAAGCCTTCGGTGGGTTCATCCAAAATCACCAGTTGACCTTCCGATGCCAACGCGCGGGCCAAGGCTAAACGGCGGCGAATACCCAACGATAAATCGCGTCCCCCGGCGATCAGTTGGGTGTCAAAGCCATGTTGAGATTGGGCGAAATAACGTTCCAATCCGGCTTCGCGAATAACTTTGTTAAGGCCAGCTTCGTCCATGGTTGGGTTATAAGCCAAGATATTGTCGCGCACCGTGCCGTTGAAAAATCCCGGTTCTTGGGGCAGGTAAATGATTTGCCGCCGCCACCATTCGGGGGCCACTTGGGCCAAATCAACACCGTCAACCAGCACTTGCCCGCGGGTGGGTTTCATCAAACCAACAATCAAACGCGCCAGCGAGGTTTTGCCCATGGAGTTGGCCCCGGTGACCACGCACAGCGAGCCGGGCTGAAGTTTTAGGTTTAAGGATTCAAACAGCGGCGTCGGTTGACCCGCATAAGCAAATCCTAAATCCTTAAATTCAAGCGCGCCCTTATACAGGCCCAAGGCCGAACCATCACGGGGTTCACGGGGCAGGCGGGCAAAGTTTTCGACCACTTGAATGGACGTGGTGGCTTTTGCAATGATACCAACCGATTGGGTAATGCGGATGATGGGGGCCAACGTTCGGGCGGCCAATATATTGGCACCGATCAACAAGCCCACATCCAAATCCCCCGCAACAACCAACATGCCGCCAACCGCGATGGTCGCCGTGGACAATAAGGCCTGAACGGCGATGATTGTATTTTGCTGACTGCCTTGGCGTTTGGCCATGGTGGTGCGGGCTGTTTCCAATGAGTCTAAAACAGCCGCCCAACGTTTGCGCAGAAAACTTTCGGCGGTAAAGGCGCGCACGGTATCGGGGTCGCTGAGAGCAGAATCCAAAAGCCCTTGGCGCTGCGCCAGATGGCCTTGCATGGATTGGGTGGGGCCTTTCATAGCCTTAAAATTCACCAAGCCTAAGATGATGACAATGATTGTAAAGATAAACGCGATCAAGGCCAGTGGCGGACTTAACAGCAACAAGGCCAACAAAAAAACGGCGGCAAAGGGCAGGTCTAAATACGCCGCCATGCTGGGCGCGCTATAGGCTTGTTGCACGGCGTCGGCTGCGGCTGCGGCTTCGCGTTTTTGGCCGGGGGTCAACTGTGCCAAGGCATCGCCGCGCGCACACGTCAAAACGTCATAAGAGCTTGCAGCATAGCTTCTATCGAACGGTTTCGCCAAGGCATCGGCGAGTGTTAGGCGGATTTGGCGAAATGAAAATTCAAAAATAATGGCAATCAATACGCCGCAAACCAAGGTTATTAAGCTGGCATCAACGCCGTGGGCGACGTAACGGTTGAGCACCTGAATGACAAAAAGCGACGACGCCAGCGCCAAAATGTTGGCGAACAAAGACGCACCCAGTAATTCTAAAGTTACCAAGGGAAAAGCTTTTAGACGTTTGAAAAGTTCGTTCACGCCACCATCGTCCTACATTTCCAAATCGGATTAAACATCCAATCAGAGTCTACTGTAACACGGAAAGGTCCAATTGCCCCATCACGTTAAGCACGGTCAATTTTGCGATGGCGACGTCCGTCATGGCCCGGTCTGCGGCGGACTGTGCGTTGATCAGGGATGTTTCGCCGGCCAAGATATCCATCAAGGACCGTTGACCCAAAGCTTGTTCCTTGCGGCCCAGCGCCAAGAATTCCGCAGCGATATTGGCTTGATTGCTTAAAAACTCGGCGTTATCACGGGATGTTTGCAAGTTTTGCCAAGCATTACGGGCCTGTTCTTCGATTTGATCGCGGGCGTCTTTCAGGCGGCTGTTGGCAGCGGCATGGCCTGATTTTGATGCAGACAAAGTGCTGGCAGCGGTTAGCCCCATATTAAAATCAAAGGTCAATTCAACTTTGATCAGGCTTTCTGTTTTGATGCCTTCGGTGCCGCTGACATCACGCTTGTATTTTTGTTCGGCACTGGCCGCAAGCACCGGGCGATAGCCACTGGCAAAGCTGCTGTCGATGGCGGTGTTGGCGATTTCGGCCAAGATCGCGGTCGCTCTGACCTGAGGGTTGTTGTCCAAAGCCTTTGCAACGATGGTTTCTTCATCATCGGGGATAGCGGCATCATTGACGTTGGGTTGTTCAAGATTTCCAAAATCCGTAGGGACCTCACGAAATAATGCGCGATATCGGTTGACGGCCTGACGCAGGGCACCATTAGCCCGCACCCGTGCGGCCTGAACACCAGCCAATTGGGTCTTTGATTGCAAGACTGATGTTGCCAAACCCGAACCGCGTCTCACCCGAGCATTTTCCAATTCTGTTTGGCGTTTAATGCTGGTTTCGCTGTCTTCTTGATAGCTTAAAACCCGCGCCGCGCTGGATAGGTTCAATTGCGCGGTGAGGGCTTCTAACAAAAGGCTTTGTTTGGCGAGTTCCAAAGCGACTTCGGCCTGATTAATCGATAACGTGGCACTGCCCACGGTGGCGGCTGTTGCGCCAAAATCCCAYAACGTTTGGSTCAYGCTGATATCAAGTTCGCGTTGAGCCATMGAKGTTTCCGTYGRMGTRCCYTGTGGATTGCGGGTGTAAATATTTTCGTTACCGACATTTGCGGTGAGGCTYAMRGTYGGRAAATAYCCGCCTTSGGCTGTGTTGAGACCRGACCGGGCGGCRTTTAAATCRGCYTCGGCSGCTTTGATGCGTTCGTGAYTGCYYAAWAGSGCWGACAAMRTATCGGTMAGGCCTGCGGCCTGCGCAGTCCCAGAAATCGATACGGCAAAAACACTGCCCAGCAAGATCGCTTTGAATTTAGAAGAAATAGTCACGTTAGGTCTCACAGCCCCAATTGTTTGTATAACATTATAATTTATACATTTGTCTACACTTAATACCGCTAAAAGTCTAACAAATCGTAAGGAAATTCATTTTTTCAGTTATCAGTTAAGCGACAAACACCACATTGCCAACGGACAGGAACGCCGCGCCGATATCAACAACTTCAACGCCGGCCCCTGCACCATCCGCATCCGCATCGTAAAAGAGCTTGTTATCGGCACTGTTAAAGATGAAATATTCTCCCGCAGCGGCTGATGATGTAACCCCAGATGTCGCAGACGTTCCCAAAACATCAAGGGCTCCATCAGAGTTACCGTCACCATTAAAGGCTGCGCGTGAAAAAGATAACGTATCGTCCGCGTCGACAAAGTCGGTGATCGTATCCCCAAGTTGATCCGTTGCGGTGTAGGTAAAGATATCAGCGCCAGTCCCACCTGTCAGGGTATCGTTTCCTATACCCCCAATGATCGTATCGTTGCCTAAGCCGCCCAATAGGGTGTCATTGTGGACACTTCCGTTTAAGATTGAAGCCGTTGCAAGGGCCGTTACCGTGATGGCCCCGCCAGCGTGTTCTCCAGAGAATTTGGCGAGTGTGAAACCACCAGCAGACGCCGTTGCATAGGCTGCAGAATAAGTATTCATGCTGTAGGTTCCGCCGAAAAAAGTGCTCATGGTGAAGGTGTTGGTTCCCCCCGCATCGGTAATTTTCGCCAGATCCAAAGCGGCGTATTCCGTATTGTAGACGATTAATTCATCATTGCCCGTGCCACCAAGAATACTTAGATAGTTTGCCCCGCCGCGCACCGTGATGGTGTCATCTCCGGCTCCGGCATCAATCGTATTGTAAGATGAACTGATGTTTAGGGTGTCAGCCAAGGCCGTGGCCGTAAAGGAACCAACATCCCACAGGTCATGAACGAACGATGTTCCCGACAAGGGGGCTACGATGGCATCTGTATTGCTCAGTATGGCCGTAATAGCTGTAGCGAAAGAACTATAGCTAAAGAGGTTGATAAATGAATCTGGGATACCGTCGTTAAGTGTTCCGCCATTATTCCCATCGTCAAGGTTATCCGTTGCCGTAATGCCACCAATCGCCGTTAGGTCGCCCGTTGTGTTGATGTTGAAGGTGTCTCCGTCACCCTTGCCGAACACAATAGCTCCATGAAATGTTTGATTAATGGTGATGGCATCGGCACCCGAAGTCCCGGCTATCACATACCCTGTTTCGCCAGCCGATAAAACGGGAAGGACCAGAATATCTGTTGATCCAGCGGTTTGAAAGTCCGTGCTTGCGAAGCCTGACACAAGTCCGTCAGACAACAAGACTTGACTGATGTTCGAGAACGTCACCGTCGCAAGGGACGTTAATGAATTCGGCGCAAAACCGTCCCAAATCGTAACAACACCAGATGTGTTCAGTCCCGCATCGGTTTGAAATTTTACGGTTACATTATTTAAGTTATCGTAAGAAAGCTGATTCACCCCACCTGAAGAGTTGACCGTGTAATCCCCGCTGACGTTCCCATGAGAAAAATAGAAATTCGTATTTAAAGTCGTGCCCGACAAGGCGCCTCCGCCGGAGGCCGCAAATATAGTTTCCCCAAACGTTTGAATTATATTTGGATCCGTAAAGGGATCATAGAAGAACTCATCTGCGTAAAAAATATCATAGGCATACGGGTCGAAAAACAAGGGATCATTGAAGAAAAGTAGATCACCATCCGTGGCATAAAAATCCAGACCAAGCGTGAATAGATCGGCATAGGGATCGCCCGTGAAGTAGGGGTCTAGGGTGCCTGTAAAATAGGGGTCGAGCGTATCAAAAGTATCGCCGATGGTTCCCCCTGGAATCACGGTTCCACCGTCCACGATCGTGCCGGGGACGGGCCCAAGAATATCATTTTGCCCAACATCAAGAGGTTGTACGACGGAAGCTTTCGCCGCCAGCATGGCTTCTTCTGGAGATAGGCCCGCCGCGAGGGCTTCGTTATACGCGAGCTCAGCTGCGGCGATTTCTTCTGGTGTTGCGCCTTCGGCAATGGCCTGTTCTTTGGCGGCTTCAAAGGCAGCCGCAGCGGCTTCTTCTGGCGTTGCTCCTTCGGCGAGGGCTTGTTGAGCTGCGTCTTGAGCTGCCTGATCAATGGCCTGATCATCGGGTCCAGGCCCATCGCCCGGCGGTGGAGGAACAGCGCCCGGAGCCATGCCCGGAGCCATATTTGGATCGACAAACCCCGTTTCCAAAAATTGCGTGAACACCTGTTGCTGGGTTTCGGATGCGCTTTGGGCCATGGTGTTAAATTGCGCGGTTTGTTCGGCTTGCACTTGGGCTTGCACGGCTTGTTGTTGGGCTTGGGCTGCGGCTTCGCCTTGCAGCTGAGCTTGGGCTTGGGCGGTCTCGGCTTGTTGTTGAGCTTCGGCGGCTTGAGCCCCTTCGGCTTCGGCTTGTTGTTGAGCTTCTTCGGCCTGTTGTTGGGCTTGGGCGGCTTGAGCTTCAAGCTCTGCCGCCTGGGCAATGGCTTCTTCATCACCAAAGGCTTCGGCGGCAACTTTTGCGGCGGCGGCTTCAGCAGCGAGGGTTTCAGCTTGGGCTTGGGTGTCTTCGGCTTCGGCTTGGGCCGCATCGGCATCCGCTTGAGCCTGATCGGCTTGTGCGCCGGCTTGTGCGGCTTCTTGCTCTGCATCGGCTGCGTCTTGTTGGGCCTGTTCCGCGTCTTGGTCGGCCTTTTGAGAATTTTTGGCGGCTTCTTGGGTGTCCTGATCAGCCTTTTGGGCCACCGCCTTAATCAAGTTGGTTAACGCCGCGCCATAGTTTTGTTGAATGTCTTGTGGCGAAAGGAAAACCATGGGGCCGGGGGCGCTTGCGGCATTGAAAATCGTGGTACTAGACCCGGCTTGGTTTAAGACGATGGTGCCCCCACCGTTGGAAATCACCAATTCACCAACATTTCCGTTAACGTCGCGGATGAGGATAACGTGGTTGGGAAGACCATCCGGAGCGGCTTCGCCCAACACGGTGGACCCGCGAATACCAATGGTATTGGTGGGGGTTGAAATGACCATGCCATCCGGTGACGTTTTGGCAACTTTACCACTGACAAACGAAAAAACACCTTGCAAGATTTGGGCGCTAAAGACGCCCGTTTGCGTGCCGGGATCATAGACCATTTCGTCCATCACCATGCGCCCGTTTTCGCTCAGCGTGAAAATGGTATCGTCGACAAAAACAACGCTTGTACTGCCCTTTGGCCCGGTTTCCAAGACATCGCCTTGGTAGATGAATGAGCCTAAAGTTAAGGCCTCTTGCGCACCGTCGGCATGGGTAACGGTGACTTGGCCTTGGCTTTCATTGACCTGCCCAATGGACGCCCCCAGCGTATTGACTGGATTTTGTCCGACTTGAGCCATCATATTGGGGGCTAAAGGCCCCGCAAGCGTGGTCAACAGATCRGCGGTCAAAATCGCGCCATGGGCGGTTTCTAAGGCCGGCGGGTAGGCGAAGGTGAAAAAGTTTTCGACCACAAAATGCGCGCCGGACGGTGTTTCAATCAACAGGTCCGAAGCGGTGCGGCTGAAATCTGCGCTGAGAAATTGTTCGCCCGCAGGCAAGGTTAAGGTACTGCCATGGGGCGTATGGTGAATGCTGGACCAAGAAACAGGCACCCATGTCGGGGCAACAGGCGCGTTCGCACCCTCGCCGTTTGTCATGTTTGGTGTTGTATCTGAGAACGAGCCTTCCATAGCTTCCTCCTAGTTTTAGTCTTTATTTATACATGTTTTTGGCCGGATTGTCATGGTATTCAACAATGTGTTTCGGGCTTACCATGATGCACATTTGCCATCGGCAAGATACGGACTATCCGGCGCGTCTATCTTAGCATGCAAAGTGTTAATTTCTTTAGTATGGCGGTCCATAACGGCCTTAATGATCGCGCGCAGGCGTTTTTGAAAGACTTGTTTCCCCCGCATCATGGTCGTGGTTTTCAGGGTTCTGGACCGTTGAATATCCAAACGTAATTCAGAATTTAAAATGGCCGCGTACTTGCGCACCGCCCCGCGATTGACGTTGACGTGGGCCATTTCATGACGCAGCACAACGTTATATTGGCAACTGCCGCGACCATATTCTCGGGGCAAATGAACCAACAGTTTACGGTGTCCAAATTGCACCTTTAGGTCGCTCAAAGATATACACACCGGACCACGGGGTTCTTTGAGGCCTGTAAATTTGGCGGACATGGACGCCTCGACAAGGCTTTGGGTCATGCCGTGGGTGGTTTTGCCCTTTTGATGCAGGCCTTTTAGATTCGCCATGGAATTGATTTGGCGCAGGCTTTTTGACGTTGAAAGAGTGTGCTGCGGGTCAAGGACTTGGATGTTGATGGTTGGAAACGGCGTGGTGGGGCAAGACGGGACAGCCCCCGCCGATAAGGGCGCAAACCCCATCATTAAAAACAATCCAGCGCTGAGCAGACGTATTTTCATGCTCTAAACATAAGGCATTATGAAAAGATTAAAAGTGACACGGTGCACAGGGATGCGCATATTGTAAAAAATACGATCCACAAAAGAGTTTTAAATCATGTCCTTTACGATTTCCGCGTTGCCTAAATTTTCTGTTGGTTCCGGCGTTTTACGACAGCTGGTGCCGGAAATTCAGAGTTTTGGGCACACTGTATTGCTGGTCATGGGGGCGAAGTCTTTTGCGGGATCAAAAGCTTGGAAGGCCTTGGAAAGCGAGCTTCAGGCCGCCAGCATCGACCCTACGGTATTGCACATTTTGGGTGAGCCTTCCCCTGAAATGATTGATGACGCCGTGGTTCTTTATAAAGATAAAAACTTTGACGTTGTGGTGGGCATCGGTGGCGGCAGCGCCTTGGACGCGGCAAAAGCCATCGCTGGATTGTTAAAACCAAAAAATTCCGTGATGGACCATTTAGAAGGTGTGGGGCCCCAGTTGCCTTATGTCGGTCCCGCAACGCCGTTCATCGCCGTGCCGACCACCGCAGGCACGGGCAGTGAAGCCACCAAAAATGCGGTGCTCAGCCGTCCTGGTCCGGACGGTTTTAAAAAGTCATTTCGCGGCGACGCTTTGGTGGCACGGCTGATTTTGGTGGACCCAGATTTGTTGATCACGTGTCCCAAATCGGTGACTGCGGCCAATGGCATGGATGCCTTTACACAATTGTTGGAAAGCATCGTATCCCTACGATCAAACCCCGTGACCGAAGCTTTGGCGTGGTCCGGGCTGGATCGTTTTAATCAAGGTTTTTGGGATATGTGGCTGGCCGCGCCGGACGCATCAGGTGAAGAAGGCGACGATACCCAGCGCGCCAATGATGCCCGCGAACATATGGCTTATGCGGCGTTGATGAGCGGGCTTTGCTTGGCGCAAACCGGGTTGGGCAGCGTGCATGGATTGGCGCAACCGCTGGGATCGTTGTGGCCCATCCCCCATGGTGTGGTGTGCGGAACTTTGGTGGCTGAGGCTACGGACATCAATATTAAGGCTCTTATCAAACGCCAACCCGGCAGCCCAGCCCTGACAAAATACGCCCGCGTTGGACAGCTGTTGGCGGGGGGAACGGTCAGCGGTAATGATGCCTTGGACGCCTTGGTTCGTTATCTGAAAGACTGGACAGAACGTTTGGATTTGCCGCGTTTGTCGGCCTTTGGTGTGACGGAAGCTGATGTTTCCGCCATTGTCGCCAACAGTCGGGGATCGAGCATGCAAACCAATCCGATTGTATTGACGGATGGAGAAATTGCCGAACTGGTCAAACGGCGTCTTTAAGGGTCCATTTTAACATTGATGGGGCCGCGAATATGCAAATCGCGTTGGGCGTACGGGAAATGCACGCCGTTTTCTTTATACAAATCCCAGACCTTTAAATAGATTTCGCTTTTGATGTTGGATACGCCCTTGGCCGCGTCGTTAATCCACACCCGCAATTCTAAATCCACCGAACTTTCGCCGTAACTTTTCACCAAACATTGCGGCACGGGAGTTTTCATAATGCGGTCAAAGCTGGCTGCGGCTTCGATGGCCAATTCGATGGCTTGATGCAAATCGCATTCATACGAGACTCCGAACGGTATACGCAAACGCACATTGTTGTTGGAATGCGACCAGTTTTCTACGGGAAGATTAATCAGTTCTTCGTTGGGGATCAGGTGTTCAATGCCATCGCGGGTGACCACCGAAACGTACCGCGCGCCAATGGAATTGATCCAGCCGTACGTGTTATTTATGGCAATCACATCGCCGGGTTTGACGGATCTATCCAACAACAAAATGATGCCACTGAACAGGTTGGCGACGACTTTTTGTAGGCCTAAACCAACACCCAAACCCAAGGCACCGGAAAATACGGTCAGCGCCGTTAAATCCACGCCAACCGAATTCATCGCCACCAAAATGGCAATGGCGATGAACAGCACGCGGATCAACTTGCCAAATAAAACCTGTAACGACGGGGTTAAGTGGGGGAGCGCGCGCAAGCGCCGTTCCACCAAACGGGCGGCCCCATTGGCCAACCATAAAAAAGCAATCAGCGCAAACAAGGTCTTGGCAACACCCAACAAAGACAGGCGGAAATCACCCATATTCACGGCCAATAAATCCATAAAAGCCAAGGTCGGGTCCAGCAATCCAACGATGTCTAACGCCGCCACGGTCCACACCGAAATCGCGACTGCGCGTGACCACCATGGATCAACGATAAAATTCAAGACCAGACGAATAATCACCCACGCGGTGAGCAGGCTGACGCCGATTTCAAAAATTGCCCCCGGCCAGTCCAGTTGGCGCGCCGCCAATTGCGCGGTGCCGACCATCATCAGCCACGTCATCGGCATCACCAACGGCATTAACATCAAGTCCAGTTGGGACCGATAGCGTTTGACCCAATCGCCGCCCCAACTGCCGTCCAGGACTTTGCCAAGGATAACTTGCAGGCGAGATTCGATGCTCCGCGCCAATACATAGGCCAAAATCACCAGCGTGATCTGCATAAGATTTGGGATCACCAAAATATGGGCTTGGGTCCAAACCAATATGTCACTCGCCAATTGGCGGATCAGGGGGAAGTCAATGAACTGTTCCACACGTACCTCTTCTTTGTGTCGCCCTAACCGTAAAGCATTTTAGAGATATTAAAAGGGTTTGAATCTTTGACCATCAGGAGTATCTCTGCTTTATGAGTGATCCAGCAAACCCAAAATACGCAACGGTGCGGGCCGCCTTTTGGGGCGGCGTGCGTGAAGCCATGGGCGTGCCGATGTTGATCATGGGGGCCAGTTTTTTGGGCTTTGGTTCGATGATCAAAGACATCAATTGGTCGGTCTGGCATGCGTTGATGTCAACCCTGACCACGTGGGCGCTGCCGGGGCAAATCGCCATGGCGGAAATGGTTTCAACGGGCGCGCCGTTGATTGCGATTGTTTTGGCGGTGGGCTTTATCAATGCGCGGCTGTTGCCCATGTCGGCGACGTTATTGCCCCACGTGCGCCACCCCAATATTCCCAGATGGGTGTATTACGCGGTGGCGATGATTATTGCCGCGACCAGTTGGGTCGGCACCATGCGCCGCCTGCCGGATCTGCGCCAAGATCAAAAGCTTCCGTTTTTGTTGGGCTAYGGRTTGTTGYTGTATTKSGGWTCSCCRMTRTTYACSRTGRYYGGWTANTGRMTTKNCRGGMWSKGTGCCKTTGCCCGTGACSYTNGMCYTTNGTGTTYATCAATCCGCTGTATTTTATGCTACTTTTTTTACAAGATTTAAAAGACCCCGGACGCGTGATGGCGCTTATATTTGGCGCGATTTTGGGCCCCTTGACGTTCATGTTAACCCCCGACTGGACGTTGGTGATTACGGGGTTGGTGGGCGGCACGTTGGCGTGGTTTATCGATCGGAAAATCAAGGCGAAAAGGGCGAAATATGAGCCCTGAACTTTATGATCCTGTTGTTGTGATTGTTCTGGCCGCGATCGCTTCTTATGTGTCGCGCGGGCTGGGCGCGATGTTGTCGGGTCGGCTTGATCCCCAAGGTTCTGTGGTCGAATGGATCACGTGCATCACCTATGCCCTGATGGCGGGATTGGTGGTGCGCATGTTGATTTTGCCCATCGGCGCGTTGACTCAGGCGCCCGATTGGGTACGTTTGTTGGCTGCAGGTGTTGGCTTGTTGATCTTTTTTGTGTTTCGCAAAAATGTGGGCCTCGGTGTGGCCGCAGGCAGTGCGACCTTGGCTTTGTTAACGTGGTGATTTTAAAGCCTTTATCAATTTTTTAAAGGTTCTCATCTACAGTCTGCTCAACATGGTACAAGCACTGGGCATTATTGGATTTTTCTTAAGTTTTGTGGCGATTTTTATCGCCGTGGAAACCATGCGCCGTTCCGATCAACGTCAGCGGAAATTAGAAACCGAACTGTTCAAGGCCAATTTACGGGTGCAGGACCTTGAACATAAATTTGCCAAGGTTGAACGCCTCGTCTTGAATGCTCACAATCAAAAAAAACGCCAAGCGGAAACCCTGACATCAATGGCGGAAAAAGCCGAAATAGAAGCGCTGCAAAGGTCCCGCAGCAGAGAGACCAGCAAGCGTTTTACGCCCTCGGGCTTTAAGTCTCAAAAAACAGGTTAGATTTTTTGCAAAACCAAGGTCAGCCAACCGTCGCGCACATAACGGCGTTTGAAACTAAGGCCTTGGGCTCGATAAGCCCCCACCACAAAACGTTCATCGCGTTCAATCAAACCGGACAAGACCACGTACCCTTTGGGGCTTAAGTGACGGCTTAAATCCAGGGCGATTTGGGCCAAAGGCCGCGCCAAAATGTTGGCGACAATCARATCAAAACGGTCAGACTTAGCAATGGGGGAAAAGCCCGGCCCCGTGCGGAAATCCAAAAGGTTTTGGACTTGATTCAAACGTGCATTTTGCTTGGCGACGCGCACGGCGGTTAAGTCAATATCGGTGCCCAAAATCGCGATATGCCAAAGTTTAGCCATGGCAATCGCCAAAATTCCGGACCCAGAACCAACATCCAAAGGCCGCTTGAATGTATGTTTTTTCCCCAGATCATCAATGGCTTGCAAACACCCAGACGTGGTTGCGTGGGTGCCGGTGCCAAACGCCGCGCCCGGATCGATGCGCATGGGGATGCGGCCCAGCAACGGGCGTTCGGTCACGTGCGATCCATAAATAAAGAACCGTCCTTCATCAATGGGGGGGAATTCTTTTAAGTTTTCGACCACCCAATCGCGGTCTTCCAAGGGGGTAAGGCTAACCTTTGGTGCCACGATGGCCAATTCAACAGATACCGCATCAACCACGCCTTGGATTAACGTTAAATCAGGTTTTGTGGTGACAAAACCTTCCATTTTTTGAAGGCCGTGGATGTCTTCGTCGACCGACCACATCAAGGTTTGGACAAACGGTTCCATCAAAACTTCAAACACCGGAATAAATTCGTCTGAAACTTCCAAGGATAATTGCCAAAGCGCGATGTTGTCGGTCATGGTGGGTCCTTAAGTTGTTTCAATGAAGCTGGACATGACTTTTTTATAGCCCGCTTTTTCAAAATCTATGTCGAGTTTATCACCGTCGAACGAGCGGATTTTACCATAGCCGAATTTCTGATGAAACACCCGTTGGCCGACTTCCAGGCCATCTTTACTGATGCCCTTGGTGGAATAAACAATTTCGTTTTTGGGTTTTTTGGCGGCGGCGCGTTTCCATCCGGCGCCATAACCATGCCCGCCACCAGAGCCCAAAAAGGTCGAGGCTTCTTGGGCAAAACTGCCACTGGCGATGCCGACGTCTCCGGCACGTTCCACGTGATCCAGGGGAAGTTCTTCGATAAAACGCGACGGCAAGGACGATTGCCACTGGCCAAATATACGTCGATTGGCGGCAAACGTCACGGTGGCTTTTTTGCGAGCGCGGGTCAGGCCCACATAAGCCAAGCGGCGTTCTTCTTCTAAACCTTTGGTTCCGGTATCGTCCAAGGACCGTTGATGCGGGAACAGGCCTTCTTCCCAACCGGGCAGAAAAATTGTGTCGTATTCCAAACCCTTGGCCCCGTGCAGGGTCATGATGGTGATTTTTGCGGCATCTGGTTTGTTGTCGTTTTCCATGACCAGTGAGACGTGCTCAAGAAAAGTGCCCAAATTGTCAAATTCACCCAACCCGACAACCAGTTCGTTTAAGTTTTCAACCCGCCCCGGAGCATCAATCGATTTGTCCAGTTTCCACATGTCGAGATAACCAGACTCGTCCAAAACCTGTTTCATCAAATCAGCCGGGGGCTTTTGTTGAGAAGCCTCGCGCCACGTTTTGAAACGATTTAACAGGTCACTGAATATCTTTTTTGGCCGGGGTTTTATTTCGTCTGTTTCTAATAACTGAGCAATGGCCACGGTCAACGAAATGCCGAGGGCTCGCGCATGCATATGTACCGATTGCATGGCGACATCGCCCAATCCCCGCTTTGGGTTGTTCGCAATGCGGCCAAACGCCAAATCATCATCGGGTTGAGCAATCACGCGCAGATACGCCACCGCATCGCGAATTTCTTTGCGTTCATAAAACCGCAAACCGCCGATCACCTGATACGGCAGGCCAAGCGTGATCAAACGTTCTTCGAATTCGCGGGTTTGGGCAGATGTGCGCACCAAAATCGCCATGGTGTTCAGGCTTTCGCCCTTAGACTGATGGCTTTCAATTTCTTCACCAATCCACCGGGCTTCTTCGATGCTGTCCCACACGCCATGGACCTGAACTTTTTCACCGTCTTCTAAATCGGTCCACAGGGTCTTGCCCAAACGGTCTTCGTTTTTGGCAATCAGGCCGGATGCGGCCCCCAAAATATGCGGAGTCGAACGGTAATTGCGTTCCAAGCGCACAATTTTGGCACCGGGGAAATCTGTTTCAAAGCGCAAGATATTGCCAACCTCGGCGCCCCGCCAAGAATAAATCGATTGATCGTCATCACCCACGCAACAAATGTTTTTGTGTTTTTGCGCCAACAATCGCAGCCACAGGTATTGGGCGACGTTGGTATCTTGGTATTCGTCGACCAAGATATACCGAAAACGGTTTTGATAATATTTTAGGGTTTCTGAATCTTCTTGAAACAATTGCACGCACAGCATCAGCAAATCGCCAAAATCGGCGGCATTTAAACGTTTCAGTTCTTTTTGATAGTCTTCGTAAACTTCAATGGCATGCCCACCCAATTGGTCGATGGCTTCGGATGAAGAGACCTTATTGGGCATCAAACAGCGATCTTTCCACCGTTGTATTACGGCGCTAAAGGTGCGCGGGGGATACCGTTTGGGGTCGATGTCGCGGGCGTCTAAAATCTGTTTGATGAGRCGRATTTGATCGTCGGTATCTAAAATYGTGAAGTTRGATTTCARRTYSACCGCTTCGGCTTGGCGGCGCAAAATRCGKGYGGCSARSGCGTGAAACGTGCCGACCCACCAGCCTTCGACGGGGGCGTTGAGCATCTCGCCGACCCGTTCCTGCATTTCCTTAGCGGCTTTGTTGGTGAATGTTACGGCCAAAATCTCGCCCGGATGAGCGTGGCCCTGCATCAAGATATGGCTCAGGCGCGTGATCAGCACACGGGTTTTCCCCGTTCCGGCGCCAGCCAAAACCAAAACGGGACCATCAATGGTGCGCACGGCTTCGCCCTGATCTTCGTTCAAACCGTCTAGGTAAGCGGTGGAACGCACGGGTTCAGGGGGGGTATCGTCCGGATCGGCAAGGTCAAAGGGGTCTGAATCGGTCATAAACAGATGTATAGCACGGGTTGGCGAAGGGAAAAGCTATTGATCATGTTCTTCGTGTCTGCTGGCCAGTAAAGCCCGATTATAAGCCGCCAAAACGTGCATGTGTTCAACGGTGCCGACAAATTTGAAACTTTCCATGTCTTTGACCACGGCCAACTGGCTTTCGCCGGAATCGGTCATTTTTCGGATGGCGGTTTGCAAATCGTCGTCTTTTTTGACCAAAGGCGGGCGCCGGCGCACAATGTCGGCTGCGGTTTTGTCGCCATCGTCTTTGTCATTAAAGGCCATGTCGCCGAGCTCAATCAAGCGAATGGTGCCCAATAAAGTGCCGTCCGGTTCCACCACAAACAGCTTTGCTGCCTTGGATTTTTGAATGCGGATACGGACTTCTGATAGCCTGGTATTGGGGGCGATGGTTTGCGGTTCGGCTTCCATCACATCGGCAATTTTTAAGGCTCGTAAAACCTGTGTTTCATAACCACCCTTTAAATCCAATCCCCGCTGGGCCAATTGCAGGGTGAAAAAATCACGGCCAATGATTTGCCGGGTCACTGCGGTGGACGTCACCACCGCCAATAAAACGCCCAAGGTCAGTTGATAATCCCCGGTCATTTCAAAGATGATTAAGGCCGTTGAAATTGGGGCGCCCAAGGTGGCGGCAGCAACCGCGCCCATGCCGACCAAGGTGTACCCGCCCGATCCGGCATCAAGGCTTGGGAAAATGGAAATCATTAAAATGCCATAGGCGCCGCCCAACATGGCCCCGACCATAAGGGACGGGGAAAAAATTCCGCCGCCAAAGCCCAGCCCCAAACTGATCATCACGGCCAACATTTTTCCGGCCAAAACAGCCAGCAATAACCACAGTGCCATTTGACCATTCAGGGCCATTTCGGTGGCCCCATACCCAACGCCTAAAACCTGTGGTAAGACCAAGGCAATCAGGCCCAAAGCCAAACCGCCAAGCGCCGGATGAGCCCACGCGGGCAAGGGCAATTTTTGGGAAAGTTTTTGGGTTTTAAAGATGCCTTGCAATAAAAACGTGGCGCAAAATCCAGCCAACACGCCCAAAAGAATAAAGGTTGGATATTCAAGGTAGGAAATAGTGCCGTGGGCGGGCAAGGTAAAGGCCGGAAAATCACCGTAATAGGCCCGCGACATGATGGTGCCTGCGACCGAAGATAAAACCACGGGGGCAAAGGCTTTCAGCGCATAATGGCCAATCACCACTTCGCCCGCAAATAACGCCCCGGCGATGGGCGCGTTAAACGATGCGGAAACGGCGGCCGCCACGCCACAGGCCAAAAGCGTGCGGGCCAAAGGCGGGGCCAAACGCAGGCGCTGAGAAATACCGGACGCCAAAACGGCACCCAAATGTACGGCGGGGCCTTCGCGCCCGACCGAGGCGCCAACGCCAATGGACAACATATTGATAAACGCCGCGCGCAAGCCAGACCAAAACGGCATGCGTCCGTTTCGCAACGTAAAGGATTCAATGACATCGGCGACGCCTTCGGGGCGGGCTTCTTTTAAGGTCTTGTGGATCAACAGGCCGATGACTAAGCCCCCCAACGTGGGCACCAAAAGAATTTGCCACCATGGCAATTCAAGGACGGACAAGAATAAACGTTCGTCGGCGGCCCCAAAAAACAGGCCGTGGAAAAACAAAATACCTTCGCGAAAACCGACCACCATGATGCCGACGCTCAATCCGGTGATCAGCGCCAAGATACCCAACAGGGTTTGGTCTTTGCGCAAAAAACGACGCAGACCATAAATCATGTTTACGGTGGTGGACTGGCGGTTGGATTGGCGGTTGGACGGGCGGTTTGACATTTAAATAAGTCCTGCGCCTAAGTCCGTATCAGTTACCGGATCACTTAATTGAGCGTCCGTGCATTTGCGCCAATGTCGTTTTGGGTCTTTACGCAATCTCTGCCGGAATGTTTGGCTTCATACAAAGCCTGATCGGCGCGTTTAATGAGATCGGACAGTGTTTCGCCCGAATCAAATTGTCCAACACCGATGGAAATGGTGAGCTTGCCCAAATCTTCTTTGGTGGTGCGATTGACCAGCGTTTTAGACGAGACCCGTTGACGGATGTTTTCGGCAACGGCGGTGGCATCTTTTAAATTGGTGCCGGGCAAAATCACACAGAATTCTTCGCCGCCGTACCGGGCCGGAATATCATCGCCCTTGACGGTTTTGGTCATGGTGGACGCCAAAAGCTTAAGGACCTGATCCCCGGTTTGGTGACCATAGGTGTCGTTGAATTTTTTAAAGTGATCGATGTCTAACATCAACAAGGATAATTCATCGCCTGTTTCTTGGGCTGCTTTGGTTAAATCGCGCAATTCCATGTCAAACAATTTGCGATTGGCGATCCCGGTCAGCGCATCGGTCATGGCTTCTTTGCGCATATCTTCTAAATCGTCGCGCAATTGGCCGATTTCGTCGGTGGAACTGGCCAATTTATGTTCAAGGCCCTTATTGATTTGTTCCATTTTGCGAGTTTCGGATAAAACCTTGGTGACGGCATTGGTCAGGCTTTCGACGTCTTTTGAATCCAAAATGTCCCCGTGGGCGGTGGCCAAGGTGGTGCTGTAGTTTGCGGCCCCTTGTCCGGCTTCGCCGACATAGCTCAAAATACGCTTCATTTCGCTTTCGATGCGGTCCGTGGTGGCATTCAATGCGGCTTCGTCAATGCCCGAAGCAAAGGACTTGTTGTACAGATCGGTGCAGATGGAGGCCGTAAATTCTTGGCCGTTATCGTCCAATATGGAAATCATGCGCGACAAGTCAGGATCGCGCCCCGAAACATAAGCATACCAGACGGCATAGTTATCCGGAGTCGCGGGAATATTGCGAGACGTCATCTCTTTGACAGCGTCGCGCCCGTATTGTTTTGCTTCTTGGATTGAATCGTGAAAAATCATGTTTATCGTTTGCCGTCCGTGGGGTTTCGAAGGGTTTATTTTATCACTTCTTTTTTCCTAGAATAAACCACCCGTCGAAAAGACCAAGGGTTAAATGGACCTAAATTTGAGGTTTTGGTCGTTTTTTTGCTTTTTTGGTGACCTCTGGGCTGGAATGGTGAGACCGGAGGGTGTAAAAGCAAGGCGCGTCTTCGCCAATTTGGGTTCGAGGGCTTTTGTTCATTTTGGAACTCACATGACCAATACAGTTATTTCTGCTCTTGTTTCTGCCCCTGTTTTTGAGATTGCCGTCGTCGTGCCCGTGCACAACGAAGCGGAAAACATTCGGCCATTGATCGAAGAGATTTCGGCCGCTTTGGATGGTGTCGCGCATTATGAAATCGTGTATGTGAACGATGGATCAACCGACAATACTGCCGAGATGTTGGATAAAATGCAGGCTGAACAGCCGCGCCTGAGCATTTTTAAACATGCCACCGCGTGCGGGCAAAGTTCCGCCGTGGCCACAGGGGTGCGCCAAGCCCGCGCCACATTCATTGCGACGCTGGACGGAGACGGTCAAAATGACCCGGCCGACATTCCGGCGCTGTTTGCCAAACTGAAAGAATCAGCCGATCCTGATTATCTGTTGGTTGCGGGATGGCGGGCCAAACGTAAAGATACCGAATGGAAACGTTTTCAGTCGCGTCTGGCGAACGGAGTGCGGTCACGTTTGTTGGGCGACAATACGCCCGATACCGGCTGTGGTCTGAAAGTTTTCACCCGTGCGGCTTTCATGGATATGCCCCGGTTTGACCATATGCACCGTTACCTGCCGGCTTTGATGATCCGCCGTGGTGGCGAAGTGGTCTCGGTCGAAGTCAATCATCGCAACCGTGAACGCGGCATTTCCAAATACGGCATGTGGGATCGTTTATCGGTGGCGGCGCGCGATTTGTTGGGCGTGATGTGGCTTGCGTCTCGGGGCTCAAAACCCAAAGTTTCCGTCATTCACCGTTCCGACGAAAGCTAATCTGTATGAACCCGGCCCATATCCTGCGTGGAATTTTGGTGATGGCGACCTTGGCGGGGTTGCTGTACCTGTTCGACAGCCAAGACATCGGCGAAATTCTCACCAACGATTGGATCGAAACCCACATCAAAGGCCAAGGTATAGCCGGTGAGGTTTTGTTCATCACCATCGCCACCATCGCCACGGGGCTAGGTCTGCCGCGCCAAATCATCAGCAGTCTTGCGGGCTATGCTTTTGGTATTTGGCTGGGCACGGGGTTGATGTTGTTGGGCACCGTGTTGGGCTGTGTGGGGTCTTTTTATTATGCGCGGCTTTTGGCACGCGGACCTATTCAACGTAAATTTTCAGGCCGCATTCGTCGTTTAGACGATTTTTTGCACGACAATACCTTTTCCATGACCCTGTTGATCCGCATGTTACCGGTGGGCAGCAATGTGGCGACAAACTTGGCGGCCGGCGTTTCTAGTGTGCGCGCGATGCCGTTTTTCACCGGATCAGCGATTGGCTATCTGCCGCAAACCTTTATTTTTGCCTTGTTGGGCAGCGGCGTTGCTGTTGACCCGGCCGGGCGTATTTCGCTCAGCGTGATTTTGTTTGTGGGCTCTGGCGCGTTAGGTGTTTATCTTTACCGCCACTTTCGCCACGGTAAGTCTTTGGATAAAAACTTAGACGCCGAACTGGGTGCCACTGACACAGAAAAGACGGAACAACCGTGAACAATTCTTCTTCGCCTAAAACCAATACTGACGCGTGGCTGACCACTTTGATTTGGTGTGCCTTGATGGGATCGGCGCTTTTGTGGCGTCCGTTGTTGCCCATTGATGAAACCCGTTACATCACGGTGGCGTGGGAAATGTGGGCCAGTGGTGATTTCTGGGTGCCCACATTAAATGGTGAAGTGTACAGCCACAAACCGCCCTTTATGTTTTGGTTTATGGATTTGGGCTGGTCGATTTTTGGCGTGTCTGAATTATGGGCGCGCATGGTGGCGCCGATCTTTGGTTTGGGCGCGTTGTATTTAACCGTTAAACTGGCCCGCGAATTGTGGCCCGATGCGGACGTCAGTGCCGGATGGGCCGCCGCCATGATGATGGTGACAGGCGTGTATTGGACGGTCTTTTCGACCATGACCATGTTCGACATGCTGGTGACCTTTGCCACGGTTTTGGCGTTATTGGGTTATGTAAAGGCTTGGAAAGGTTTTGTCATCGGTCAGGGTTTTTGGATGGGCGTGCTGATTGCGGGCCTTGGCATTGGCATCGGCGGCTTGGCAAAAGGCCCGGCGATTTTGGTGCACACCTTACCCGTGGCTTTGGCGGCTCCATTGTGGGGTCCTCATTTTGCAGGCGGACGCGGTGAAGGCTTGTGGCGTAAATGGTATCTTGGCGTTTTTAGCAGCGTTATGGTCGGCTTAGCCCTCACCTTGGCGTGGGCTATTCCCGCAGCTCTGATCGGCGGACCGGAATACCGCGATGCGATTTTCATCAAACAAAGTGCCGACCGCATGGTTAAGTCTTTTGCCCACCGTCGCCCGTTTTATTGGTTTGTGATGGTGATGCCCGCTTTGTTGTTGCCGTGGACGCTGTGGCCTCGATTGTGGAAAACCTTGGGATTCAAAGGCAAAGGCTTTAAATCCAGCCTCAAAGACGGCGGGGCTCGTTTTTTGCTGATTTGTGTGGGGGCGTCGTTTGTGGTTTTTTCCGCCATCAGCGGCAAACAACCCCATTATTTGTTGCCCGTTTTTCCGGCCTTGGCTTTGTATGTGGCCCATGTGTTGACGCAAAAGGGCGGTGAAGTGTCAGGACGCGGTCATAAAGTTCCGGTGCTGTTCATGGGCGGATTGGTGCTGATTATTTTGGTCGGGCTGTTGGCCAAGGACCTGATTGATCCAATGTTAAAAAAACCCCTGCCTGAATGGGCGGGTTTGGCCCAGCCTTTGTGGATGTTGCCCGCATTGCTGATTGTTGGGATTTTGGCCTTCAGACGCACCGCATCGGTGCTCAGCGAAGTCCGCTTGATTGCCGTAACCGTAACATCGGTGATTGTGTCATTATATATGACGGCAGCGCCCGCGTTGGACGCGGCGTATAATTTAGAACCCGCAGCCCTGCAAGTGAAAGCCTATCAAGACGCCGGACGTCCGGTGGCGTATGTGGGTAAATACCATGGAGAATTCCAGTTTTTGGGCCGTTTGACGGAACCCTTGATTGCTATGCAAACCCCCGAAGAAGGCCTTGAATGGGCAAAAAAACATCCGGGTGGCGTGATCATCCGCACCCTGCGCAAAAAAGACATTCCCGAAAGTCCAAAACCCATCCGCACCCAACCGTATCGCGGCAAAGTGCTGGTGATGTGGAACGCGGCGGATTTTTAAGTCGTTTTTTCAGCAAAACCCATAAAAAACACCCCAAACAGTTGACAGTTAGGGGGGACCACCGTACATCCTTAGCACTCGACAGGCCTGAGTGCTAACAACGGCCTGTCATTCGTTTTTTTTAGGGCTTCTTATAGAGGAGATTAAATATGAAGTTCAGACCTCTCCACGATCGTGTTTTGGTTCGCCGTCTTGAATCTGAAGAAAAATCCGCCGGTGGTATCATCATTCCCGATACCGCTAAAGAAAAGCCTTCCGAAGGCGTCATCGTTGCAACCGGCAGCGGCACCAAAGCCGAAGACGGTAGCATTGTTCCTTTGGACCTTAAAGCTGGCGACAGTGTGTTGTTTGGCAAATGGGGTGGCACCGAAGTGTCCATCAATGGCGAAGAACTTTTGATCATGAAAGAAAGCGACATTCTTGGCGTGATCGAAAAATCTAAACCAGCTCCGAAAGCTAAAGCTCCCGTAAAAGCCAAAGCTAAAAAAGCTCCAGCTAAAAAGAAAAAATAAGGAATCCTGATTATGGCTGCTAAAGACGTAAAATTCGGTACCGAAGCGCGCAATCGCATGCTGGCTGGTGTCGATACACTGGCAAACGCTGTTAAAGTGACCTTGGGCCCCAAAGGCCGCAACGTTGTTATTGATAAATCTTTCGGTGCGCCGCGCATCACCAAAGATGGCGTGACCGTTGCTAAAGAAATCGAACTCAGCGACAAATTCGAAAACATGGGCGCGCAAATGATTAAAGAAGTCGCTTCGCGCACCAATGACGAAGCGGGCGACGGCACAACCACAGCGACCGTTCTGGCTCAGGCCATCGTACGTGAAGGCGTAAAAGCCGTTGCTGCGGGCATGAACCCTATGGATCTTAAACGCGGTATCGACATTGCTGTTGACGCCGTTGTTGCTGATGTTCAAAAGCGTTCAAAGAAAGTAAAGACTTCTGCAGAAATTGCTCAAGTTGGCACCATCTCTGCAAACGGTGAAGCTGAAATTGGCAAGATGATTGCTCAAGCTATGGAACGTGTCGGCAACGAAGGCGTTATCACAGTTGAAGAAGCAAAAGGTCTGGTTACGGAGCTTGATGTTGTTGAGGGCATGCAGTTTGACCGCGGTTACACATCTCCTTACTTCGTTACCAATTCTGAAAAGATGACGTGCGAAATGGAAAACCCGTACATTTTGATCCACGAATCAAAACTGACGTCTTTGCAAGCTATGCTGCCAATCTTGGAAGCTGTTATGCAATCTTCACGTCCTTTGCTGATCATCGCAGAAGACATCGAAGGCGAAGCGTTGGCAACTTTGGTTGTGAACAAATTGCGT
>NVTL01000110.1 GCA_002401565.1 Rhodospirillaceae bacterium | reverse complement strand
GTCTGATCCGCAGGCTTCGAAATATTCATCGACCAAAAGCTCTAAGTCTTTTAAGGGGCCATAACTTTCGGCGCGCGCCAAGGGTGGTGTTAGGTGATCGATAATCACGGCGGCGGCGCGGCGTTTGGCTTGTGTGCCTTCGCCCGGATCGTTGACGATGAACGGATACAAATGGGGGATCGGGCCAAGGGCAATTTCAGGAAAATCATCGGCTCCTAAAGCCAACGCACGACCCGGCAACCATTCTAAATTGCCATGTTTTCCAAAATGAATGATGGCTTCAGTGCCAAATGATTTTCGCAGCCACACATAAAAGGCCAAATACCCATGAGGCGGAACCAAGTCCGGATCGTGATAGGTTTTGGACGGGTCAATATTATAGCCGCGCGCGGGCTGTAATCCGACGGCAACATCGCCGCACATGATCACGGGAATGGCAAAGGTTCCGTCGTCGCGGGCAAACGGATCGGTGTCGGGCGCCCCCCATTGATCGTTCATTTTTGTTTGAACAGTGTCGGGCAAAGTATCGAAAAAAGTTTGGTAATCGGCGAGGCTTAAAGTGTGTTCGGCAGCCTGAATATTTTTAGGGTCCAACGCGTTGGTCGGCCCCGCCAAAATGCGATCCACCAAGGCATTTCCGTTTTCGGGAATGTCGGCGATGGGGTAATCGGCGGCTTTCAGGGCACGCAAAGTTTCAATAACACCTGCGGGCGTATCCAAGCCCACGCCATTGCCAATGCGGCCGTCTCGGTTGGGATAATTAGCGAGTACGATGGCGACTTTTTTGTTCGGACTTGGATTGGTTTTTAGCTTTGCCCAACCGGCTGCCAACTGTGCGACAAAGGCGATGCGGTCGGCTTTGGGTTGATAACCAACAATGTCACATTGGGTGTTTTCATCGCGTTCATTCAGACCCTTAAACGAAACGGCGCGTGACAAAATACGGCCATCGACTTCGGGCAGGGCCACGTTCATGGCAATATCACGGGGGCCTAAACCCCAAGTATTTTCTTCCCAACTTTCAACATTTCCACCCGACAAAACAACCTGCAAAACACACAGCTTTCGCTTTTCGAAAGGTGTATATACACGTTTATTTCCGGGGGTGTTGACGGCGAAGCCTGTGGTGTTGAGCACCACGCCCAGGGGATCAGATGTGTCGTCTAGCAACTGATCTATGGTGGCTATGGATATGGGGTCTTTTAGGCTGGCGACAAAAATCGGCAGGGGATTTAGGCCTTCGTCTTTTAACGCCGAAACCAAATCATCAATGACTTGGAGATTTCCGCTTAAATAAAGGGCGCGGTAAAAAACGATGGGGGCGATTGGCGCGGTGGGCTGGTTTTTTGCCCAATGTTTTTGGATGTCTTCAATACCCACGGCGCCCAACTGTGGCCAATAGGCTCCGGCGGGCAACACCGGGCGGGGTTCGATATAATCAACCTTAAATCCAACAAGGTTGGCCGTGCAATCGATAAAGCCACGGGCATTGTCGGGGCCACCCAAAACCAAATATTGCCACAAACGGTGAGCGTCTTCGGCGGCGATGGTGCTTAAGGCCGCGAGTTCCGCATCGGGTTGATCGTCACCCGGCACAAACGCCACGGGAATGTTTTTGGCTTGGCAAGCGCGCGCCACTTCATCAACGCCGTAAGGCCAATAGCCCCGTCCGCCCAAGGCCCGTACAACAACCAACTTGGCGTGTTGCACCATGTCTTCGACATATAAATCGACGGACATGTTGTGGGCCAAATGCATTTGATTGGCGAGGCGCAGGCTTGGCAAGTTTGGATGTTCGGTCGAGGCAGATTTTCGCGCCATTGATAATGATGCGATTTCCGTATCGGCAGCGGTTATGACCAAAATATCGCCGGGAGTCTGGCCCAGATCAATGGCTTCTGAACCGTCTTGAATGCCACCCGGCTGTGCCGCCAACAGATGCATTTAAGCCTCCGTAGCTGACAGGGCTGAGGCGATGGCGGCTTGGTCCAGACCGGCTTGACCGATTACGACCAAGCGGCCTTGACGGCTTTCGGCCTCTTCCCAATTGCGATCGTAATAACGGGTGAAACGCACGCCGACGCCTTGCACAACGTGGCGGGCTGATTTGCCTTGGACGTTGATGAACCCTTTGATGCGTAAAATACCGTGGTGTTTGACCAATTCGATCAATTGTTTTTCCAAATCGGCGGGGTCAGTTTGGGGGGGGACATCCACAACAAAACTTTCAAAGGCATCGTGGTTGTGGTCATGGTCATGGTCGTGATGGTGGTCATGATCGTCGTCTTCGTGGTCATCATGATGATGTTCGTGATGAGAAGGACGCACGGCCAAATCGTCTTCGGCCCCGGCATCAATGCCCAACAAAACATCCACGCTAATATTGCCGTGACTGGTGGCGACGATGTGCACACCATCGCGCAGTTTATGTTGCAACTCGGCCAGAAGTTTTTGTTCTTCGCCGTCTTTCAAAGCATCCACTTTGTTGAGCAAGACCATATCAGCGGCGTGCAATTGGTCTTCGAATAAATCTTCCAAAGCATTCACGTGATCTAAGTTTTCATCGGCCTTGCGCTGCGCGTCCACGGCGGCTTCGTTGCTGGCGAATTGTCCGGCGGCCAAGGCTGGGCCATCAATCACGCTGACGACACCATCGACGGTCACGCGGGTTTTAATCTCGGGCCAGTTGAACGCTTGGATCAACGGTTTGGGTAGAGCCAAGCCGGATGTTTCAATGACAATGTGATCGGGTGGATTGTCGCGTTCAATCAACGCTTCCATCACCGGTAAAAAATCATCGGCCACGGTGCAGCAAATGCACCCGTTGGCGAGTTCGACAATGTCGCCGTCTTCACAATTTTCGATGCCGCAGCCCTGTACGATGTCACGATCAATACCCAAATCGCCAAATTCATTGATGATCAATGCAATACGGCGTCCGCCAGCGTTTTTCAACATGTGACGGATCAGGGTTGTTTTGCCGGAGCCTAAAAACCCGGTGATGACGGTTGCGGGAATTTTTTTCATTCTTCTTATTATTCTTTCAAAATTTGGGAAAGGCCCGCAGTCACCAAAACCACGCGTGAAGCTTTGGCAGCGAGGATTTGATTGGCAGACCCCAAAGCATCAACAAATGCCCGTGCGACGGCGTTCATGGGGATGACGCCCAAACCAACGATGTCAGAAACGATGACCACCGGGCTTGGGTGGTTGTGCAGGGTTTTGGCGAGGGGTTCAAGGTCTAAAGGACGTTCTTTATAGAGCATGTTGGAAACCCATACGCCGAGGCTGTCAATCAAGACGGGTTTGTCGTTGGGCATGTGCGCCAATGCGGCAGCGATGTCGAGCGGTTCTTCGACCGTAATCCAGCCTTCACCCCGGCGGTCTTGATGCGCTTTAATGCGCGCCGACATTTCGGTGTCGGAGCCCTCACCCGTGGCGAGGTACACGCCGCCGGATGTAAACAGGCTTTCCGCATAGGCACTTTTTCCGGAACGTTGTCCGCCCAAGATTAAGGTTAAGGGGAGGGGTGTCACAGGGGGGCTCCAAATTGGTTCAGGCCGATGACACGCCATCGACCAAGGCCTAACACTTTGGGTTCGGTGGATACAAAATCAAGGCGGGTGAGCGCGGTATTTTTAACGTCGATGCCCAAGGCTTGTTCAGGGGTTAGGTTTAAGGCCAAAGCGATGGCGGCGCGAATAGACCCCGCATGGGCGACACATACAATGTCGCGTCCGCCGTGTTCGAACGTTAATTGGTCAATGCGCGGGGCAACGCGGCAATATAAATCTTCAAAGCTTTCGGATGGATTGCCAGGGGGGCGGGCTCCGGCTGGGTCGTTCCAAAAGGCCTGAGCCTCTGCGCCCGTGCCGACTTCGTCCCAAGTTTTGTTGGTCCAATCGCCAAAGGCTTGTTCGGCAAAGCTGGCTTCAGAGCTGGCTTCAATGTTTAAGCCCCCGGCATGACATAAAGCCTGAGCCGTTTGTTCGGTGCGTTTTAAATTGCTGACAATCCACAAAGCCTCGTTGGGAAGCTCAGGGGCCAGCCGGGTAAAGCTTTCAAAATCTGAAAGGTCAGCGTCCACATCGGCCTGACCTGAAAGCCTGCCAAAGTGGGCGTCTTTTACCGGGGCGTGGCGAATCCACCACCACCGTGTCACGATCATATCGGGCATTAATAAAAGACCGTCCGCAAAGCAATGGCTACACCCGCCAGAACCAAGGCTTCGGAAACTTGTTGAGCGGCGCCTAAAACATCTCCGGTGAACCCTTGGATTTGGCGTTGAGCGATGGCGCCGACTGAGGCCACGCCCAATCCGGCCAAGCCACTGGCAACCAAACCCGGACCAATGCCCAAGGTTAAGATTGCAATCAAAACGCCAATGGCGGCGGCCATCACGGCATTTTCGGTTTTGGGAATGCCCGCCCCTTGACCCAATCCATTGCGCCGTGCGGGGGGTAGGGCGATCATCAGCATGGGTAAGAATGAACGCGATAAAACATGGGCGGATAAGACGGCGGCGGCGGCAAATCCCGGTGCATTAAAGCCCGCCATGGCCCCGGCCTTAAAGCCAATCATCAGCAACAAAGACATCACGCCAAAGGTGCCGATTTGAGAATCACGCATGATGCGGAGTTTATTCGCCCGCGTATTGCCGCCGCCAAATCCGTCGGCAACATCGGCAAGTCCGTCTTCGTGAATGGCTCCGGTGATCAGGGCCGCGACAATCATCGCAACAAAACTGGCGGCCAAGGGATGCAGGCCTAAATTGGCGGCGCTCCATAACGCTCCGCCGGACAAAGCGCCAACAGCCAAGCCAACAACAGGCCAAGCCCGGACCGTGTTGGACAAAGGAATCATGCCTTTGCCTTTATCGGCTTTTTCATCGGTTTCAGAATTGTCGGCGTCTTCGATCACTTCAGATTTATTCCACCATGATGGCAAAGGAATCCGGGTGAGAAACATCCACGCCACGCTGAACTGGTCAATCAGACGGGTGAAAAATCCTTCGGTGGCCGACTCACTGTGCACAGCATCGGGCTTAAGGCCTTCTGGTTGTTCGGGCACAGGGTCGTTTTGGTCATTTTTATCAAGTGGTTTTTTARCCATAGTGTCCGAATCCTCAAATGAATTGCCAGCACRSGCYGAGTGCGCTTATGTTAGGGCCATTTTAAATATTGTGCGAGTCCATAACAATGACCAAATTGCCAAATATCAGCTGCCTTGATGACGTTCGCCAAATTTTGGGGGATTTGCCGGGGCCAGATATGGATTGTGCCAAATTCGCTAAAGAACGCGAACCACA
>NVTL01000017.1 GCA_002401565.1 Rhodospirillaceae bacterium | reverse complement strand
CGAATACTTTTGATGAACGCGCTGGCCACGTCGTAGTGATCATCTAATAGGTCGAGGTCGGTCACGTCGCCTATCTGGATCGTGTTCGGGGTTTCGACCCCAAGGAATATAGCCCCGGCTACACCGGCCAATTCAGGAAGGCGTTCGATCCCGTGGTAGTAGGCGGGCTTACGTTTGCAGATTTCATAACCAACGATCCCCATGTTGCAGCCCACGTCGAGAATGGTTTTGTCTTTGAAGTCCACCCCGGCGTGTAGAAGATGGTGCAGGCGGTCGGTCCAAGTTCCCTTGAACATTGCATTTGTTAGCATGGCGGTTTCCAGTGCACTTGAGTTCACTAACAAAAAGGGCGACCCATTTCTGAGCCGCCCCTTCCATATCCTTGGGGGGATGTCTTAGGTGTCGATACCGCCAACGTTGTTGTAGACAACAGCCGCCGAACTTTCTTCGACAACCACCGCTACTCGGGCGCTCAGAACCATCTTGTAAACACGGTCGGAAATTTCCTTGTCGTATTCAAGACTGATCTGGCGCTGGATGCCCATGATCAGGTTCAGAGGGTTGGTTAGTAGCCCATGGTCGTTAGGCATGAGATGAACGGGTTGGATAGCCACACCGAAGCCAAACACAGGGTTGAAGCCCGTGATGGTGTTGTCACCAAGTCCTGTGGCGCGAGCCGCCAGAGTATCACGGTATTCAATCTCGTTATCCACAGAGAAGAAGTTCCGCATGGAAGCACGGTCACGGTGATACTCAGGTGGAAGCGATTGCAGCGCGGCCTTAAACGTGGACCGAGCTCTTGGCTCTGGATTCCCGCCTGCGCGGGAATGACGGATGATGTGGTGCGGGAATGGTGTCGGGGAAACGGTAGAATTCTATTACCGACCCGTGGTATGGTCCCCAAAATTTGTATTTGGGGATTTGTTTTGAACGAACGTGTTGATACTCAAGCTGGTTGGGAGCCGCCGTCTTCTTTTGAGGAGAAATTACGGGGCCTTTTGATTCCCCCTCGGCTTTATTATGCTTTGCGGGGCCGCCGGGAGCTTAAAAAGGGTGAGGCTGAACTGAGCATTTTGCCTTTTTTGATTGATCCTGAACGTAACTCTGTCGATGGGGGAGCCAACAAAGGCGTTTACACCTATTGGCTAGAGCAACTCAGCCGCCACGTTTATGCGTATGAGCCCAACCCTAAAATGTTCAAAACGCTGAAGGCCGGAACGGGCCCAAAGGCCACCGTGAATTTTGCGGCGCTGTCCGATCAAGCGGGTGAATTTGCCCTGCGTATTCCCAAAACAGCCCGTGGCAAATATTCCAACCAAGGGGCTAGCCTGAACCATGACAAAGTTGGCGACAGCTATGGCGAAGTGATGGTTGAAACCCGAAAACTGGACGATGAAGGCCTGACCAATATTGGCTTTTTAAAAATCGATGTAGAAGGCCACGAAATGGCGGTTTTGGATGGCGCAGTTGAAACCATCAAACGCGACCGCCCCACATTGTTGATCGAAATGGAACAACAGCACACCGGGCGCGCCATCGAAGACGATCTGAAACGGGTCACGGATTTGGGCTATCGCCTGCTGTTTTTACACAAAGGCGTGCTAAATTCAGGCGATGCCTTTGATGGCGACAAACATCACCGCAAAGCCCCCACGCCTCAAGATTACGTATTCAACTTTATCTTTGTGCCGAAAGAACGATCATGACTTTAATTGCCGCGCTAACCGACCTGTTGGGCGAACGGTATGTGGTCACAGACCCAGCCGCCTTTGCGGGGCACCTAGAAGAAGAACGCGGCCTTTATGTGGGCACGTCTCCGGCTTTGGTGAAGCCTGAAAATACTCAACAAGTCTCAGACATCGTGAAACTTTGCGGCCAGTTTAAAACACCTTTTGTGGCTCACGGCGGCAATACCGGGTTGGTCGGTGGCGGTGTACCCAAAGACGCCGTTGTCATCAGTTTAGAACGCCTGAACCACATTGAAAATGTCGATGCAATGAACTTGACCATGACGGTCGAGGCCGGAGCTATTTTGGCCCATGTGCAAACGGCAGCGGTTGAAGCCGGAGCCTATTTCCCCTTAAGCTTGGGCGCCGAGGGCAGCTGCCAAATTGGCGGGAATCTTTCGACCAATGCCGGTGGCGTGCATGTTTTGCGGTACGGCAACGCGGGCGAATTGGTGCTTGGGTTGGAAGTCGTTTTGCCCGATGGACAAATCTGGAACGGCCTAAAATCTTTACGCAAAGACAATACCGGATACGACCTTAAGGCTTTGTTTTTAGGGGCCGAAGGCACGTTGGGCATCATTACGCGGGCGGTATTACGCTTGTATGCCCAACCCAAGACCAAGGCTGTGGCATTGATTGGCTGTGCAACGTTTAACGACGCGCTCAAAACCTTTCACAGTGCCAGAGCTCAAGCCTCTGACGTCTTAAATGCCTGTGAAGTGTTCAGCGGTTTTGCCTTAAGCTTGGCTGAAAAACACATTGAAGGTGCCAAAAGCCCAATCGAAGGTCAGCACGACGTTTATATGTTGTTGGAACTCGCCAGTGCCGACGCAAATGCTGATTTAAACGACCTGATGGAAACCGCCCTGACCGAAGCGTTTGAGGCCGAATGGGTCCAAGACGCAGTGATCGCCCAAAGTGGTCCACAAATCGACGCCATTTGGGCTTTGCGTGAAGCCATTCCCGAAGCGCAAAAAAGCGAAGGCGGGTCCATCAAACACGATGTATCGGTTCCTGTATCCAGCGTTCCCCTATTCATTGAACGCGCCACAAGCTTGGTCGTAGGTTTGATTTCGGGCGTGCGGGTGTGTGCTTTTGGTCATTTGGGCGATGGCAACATCCATTTTAACCTGACCCAGCCGGAAAATATGGACAAGCAGAATTTCTTGGACCACTGGACCAAAACCAATCAGGCGGTCCACGATTTGGTCAGTCAAATGCACGGCAGTTTCAGCGCCGAACATGGCGTTGGACAGCTAAAAACGAGCGAAATGAAACGCCTGAAAGATCCGGTTGAATTGGACCTGATGCACAAGATCAAAGCCAGCCTGGACCCTGAAAATTTGGCAAACCCCGGCAAAGTCTTGCCACCCCAAGACTAACGCACATTAAAAAGCCAGACCAAAAGCTTGTTTTCCTTGATTTTTGTGCGGTTTTGGCACACTTTACGGCTTCTTTTACAAGCGACAGGATCGACGGTTAAATGAAGGGTCTCACCCGTTACATTTTCGGACAGTTATTCACGGGGCTGGTACTGGTTACGGTATCGCTCACGTGTGTGATTTGGCTGAGCCAATCTTTGCGTTTTGTCGACATGATCGTCAATCGCGGGTTGTCGGCCAGCATGTTCGTTTATCTGACCGGCCTGATGATGCCCAATTTCCTGACCATCATTATCCCCATCAGCCTATTTGCCATCACAACCTTTGCCTATCACCGCATGATTATGGACCGGGAACTGGTGGTGATGCGGGCCGCGGGCCTGGGTCCCTTCAGCCTGGCCAAACCGACCTTGTTCTTAGCCATGTTGGTGGTGGCGGTGGGCTATTTGCTGTCGACGTATTTGGTGCCCACGTCTTACACCAAATTTAGGGAAATGCAGTGGGACATCCGCTATAGTTTTTCCCATGTGTTGTTAAAAGAGGGCACTTTTAACACCGTGGCTCGGGGCATCACCGTGTACGTTCGCGAACGCACACAGGATGGTCGTTTGTTGGGCATTATGGCCCACGATGACCGGGACCCGCGCCGCAGCTTTACATTGATGAGCGAACACGGCGCCATGGTGCAAAGCGATGAAGGCGCGCGCGTGATCATGTTCAACGGATCGCGGCAAAACTTTGACAAACAAAGCAAGCAATTGTCCATTTTGTATTTTGACCGTTATGTGTTCGMGTTGGAAGCCCCAACAACCACGGGGCAAACGCGGCACAGGGAAGCCCGCGAACGATCCATGGACGAACTCACAAATTTAGACACCTATGGATTAGACGACAAAAATATCGGTAAATTCCACGTTGAAATTCATCGCCGCTTGGCCCTGCCATGGTCGGCGATGGGCTTTGCTATGATTGCCTTGAGCGTGCTGATTTCAGGCAGTTTCACCCGTCGAGGCGAAGGCCGAAGAATACTTCTTGCTGTGATTTTAGCCGGAGCTTATCAGGGCTCTTTGTTGGCGATTTTGAACATTGCGGCTAAAAACGAACTCCTTATTCCCGGCATTTACGTGGTTACGGCCCTGCCCATTGTGTTGGGCACATTGTCTTTGATGATGCCCCAATTATTTCAGAAAAAGCCCCAAACAATGCAGGCTCCGCCCTCTTCAAAACAAGGCGCAAGCGCATGAAACTGTCCAGCACCTTGTCGATTTACATTGGTCGCGGATTTTTGTTGAGTTTTCTGGCCTTTTTTGTGGGCCTGCTCACCCTTGTGTTGCTGATGGACATGTTGGAACTGATGCGCAGAGCCTCTTCGAAACCGGACGTAACCTTTGGTATCATCGTCGAAATGGCGCTTTTGAAACTGCCGCACATGGGACAATTGCTGTTTCCGTTTGCGGTTTTGTTTGGCGGCATGACATCGTTTTGGCGACTGACCCGCAGTCATGAATTGGCGGTCACGCGGGCCGCTGGTATTTCCGTTTGGCAGTTTTTGTTGCCGGTTTTGTTGTTGGCCTTTTTCTTGGGCGTTTTTAAAGTCACCGTTTTTAATCCTTTGTCCTCAACGACCTTGGCCCGTTTTCAAACCATGGAAGCGTCTTATTTAAAAGGTCAAAAAAGCGTTCTGGCGATTTCAAAAACCGGGCTTTGGTTGCGCCAAGGCACATCCGAAGGCCACGCCGTGGTGCATGCGCGAAACATCATCCAACAAGATGAACAGGTTGAACTGATCAACACCATCACATTTTTGTACCAAGGCCAAGATACCTTCATCGGGCGCATTGATGCCGAACGCGCGATTTTGGGTGAAGGCTTTTGGCGCATGGAAAATGCTTGGATCAACAGCCCTGAATCTCCCCCCATTCACAAGGACGAATATTGGCTGGAAACAGAACTAACTTTGGCGCGCATTCAGGACAATTTTGCATCGCCGGCGACCATGTCCTTTTGGAAGCTYCCKGAATTYATCSAAACCYTKGAYGAAGCYGGWTTYTCRGCCATTCGCCAYCGMTTGCAATTKCATTCSYTGTTGGCKTCWCCGYTRTTRATGTGCGCYATGGTATTAATCGCCGCGACATTCACTCTGCGCCATGCTAGACGTGGGGCCACAACTTTTGTCATAGCCAGTGGTGTCTTGACAGGATTTATACTTTATTTCTTTTCCGATGTTGTTTACGCGTTGGGATTATCGGAAAGCATTCCGGTTGTGCTCGCCGCATGGTCACCTTCGGGGGTGGCCTTAATGTTGGGGCTGGCCATGTTATTGCATCTTGAGGACGGTTAGACGGTTTATGACGATTAAACGCCTATTTACAGCAGTTTTAACCGCCGCCACCCTTAGCTTCACTGGCTTTTGCGGGGACGCATTGGCCCAAAATGCAGGCGATCAACCCGCCGCATTTTCAGCGGATTCCATGACGCACGACAATGAATTGGGCATCATCACCGCGCGCGGCCATGTCGAAATCAATCAACCCGACCGCACCTTGATTGCCGACCTGATCAGTTACGACCAAACCAACGACATCATTCGCGCCAGCGGCAATGTCACTTTGCATCGCGCCAATGGGGATGTTATTTTTGCCCAGTCTTTGGAAATTTCAGGTGATCTTAAAAATGGCATCATCGAAGATATGCGGGCGGTTTTATCGGACAAATCTCGGATTGCGGCGAAACACGCAAAATTGGTCAACGATGAAACCATGACCATGGACCGGGTTGTTTACACCCGGTGCGAACGCTGCGTCGAAGACCCCGGCCGATCGCCATTGTGGCAAATAAAATCGGTYAAAGTGGTGCATGACAAGCTCAACAAAACCGTCGAATAYCAAGATTCATGGYTAGARATCGCGGGCATTCCGGTCGTGTACMTGCCKTAYCTCAGCCACCCRGACCCAACSGTMAAACGYAAATCAGGGYTYTTRMCYCCCCGYGTTGGYGGCTCGTCCACATTGGGCTTTGTYGTRCAAACMCCKTATTTTTATGTCTTRGATGAMWAYTCWGATGTGACMYTRACGCCSATCATCACGTCCGATGAATTTGGCGCGGTTGCCGGGGAATATAGAGAACGCTTTACCAAAGGTGAAATTGTCACCGAAGCCAGTCTCGCTTATGATTCCAAAAAAGACATTCTGGGCCATGTTAAAGCCAAAGCCAATTTTGACCTCAATCGCAAATGGCGCTGGGGAGCCAATGTAAACCGGGCAATCTCTGACACCTATATGCGGCGCTATAGCTTTGGCAACGAAGACACTCTGACCAGCAAAATCTTCTTAGAAGGTCTGCAAGACAACACCTATACGTCCATTTCGGCCATGTCTTTTCAAGGTCTGCGCAGCACAGATACAGATGCCACAACACCAACCATTTTGCCGGTGATCGAACTTAATCACCAAAGCGATCCAAACCGACTGGGCGCTTATAATTCGGTGGATGTGAATGTGGCGATGCTGAGCCGTGATCAAGGTGTTAGCTCGCGCCGAATTAGCGTTAAACCCGCGTGGACCCTGCCGTATGTGGCGCCAAAGGGCGACATTTATAAACTCAGCGCATCCATGGGCGTTGATTTTTTCCACGCCGACAACCAACCCGCTCTGGACGCTCGCGGGGGGACGTATAATGGTGCCGCTTTGCGTGTTACGCCGCAACTGGCGCTGGACTGGAGCTGGCCATTGGCGAGAAAATCCGGCAGCGTTACCGAAATCATCGAACCCATGGGGCAAATTATCGTCAGCCCTTATGGCGGCAACAGCTATAAAATGGCTAACGAAGACAGTCAGGATTTTGACTTTAATGATGCCAACCTGTTCAGCACCAATCGCTTTACAGGATATGACCGCGTTGAAAGCGGACCACGGGCCAACTATGGTTTGAAGTGGTCGGTCACCGGGGATAAAGGTGGTTCAACGTCTGTACTTTTGGGGCAAAGCTATCGCTTGAAAAAAGACGATACATTTAAGGTTGGCTCTGGTCTTGAAAACAACTTTTCGGATTATGTTGGCAAAATTCAGGTTTCTCCAAACGATAAGTTCAATTTGCTGTACCGGACACGCTTGGATAAAGACACCTGGGATTTCCGACGCAACGAACTCGGGCTTTCGGGATCAGCCGGGTGGTTCAAGTATGGTGCCGATTATGTCTTTTTTGACACCCAAGAAGATAGTGAGTTTTCTGGACGAAAAGAAATCTCCTATCACTTTGGGGCTCAATTAACGGATCGTTGGACCAGCCGTTTGTCGGGTGTGCGCGACATGACCCAAGACGGGGGCCAACGTGACATGAAACTGGGGCTCACTTATGATGATGAATGCCTGACCTTTGAAACCACGCTTGCGCGCACTTTCTATCAAGATCGCGAAGTCCAACCAAATGATTCCATTATGTTTCGCGTAGTTTTCAAAACCTTGGGGGAAGTCACTTCTGACGTTTCGGTGAATTAATGCCCTTGCTTCGCCATAATGACCGTACACTATTGAGCATATTATCAACACAAAGGCTGACCGGGTTTTCATGAACACAAAAGCTTCCCTTTCCCGCATTCTTTTCGGCTTTACCCAGATGGGCCTTTTCGGCCTGACCGTGATGGGCCTCTTTTTGACCACGACCCTGCCCGCACGCGCGCAAAACACAGGGCTGGGCATTGCCGCCGTGGTCAACGAAGGCGTCATTTCGGTTCTGGATCTGGAAAGCCGAATTTCGATGATCCTCAATTCCAGTCAAATGAAGTCCACTGCGGAAAACCGGGCACGCCTAAAACCCCAAATTTTGCGCAGCCTTATCGAAGAAAAACTCAAATTACAAGAAACCACCCGCGCCGGCATTGATGTTTCCGAAGCAGAAATTTCAACACGTTTGCAAAGCATCGCGGCCAGCAACAAGATGACCATTGATCAGTTTTCAAACATGCTGATGCAAAGTGGCGTTCCGATTTCATCGCTTTCCATGCGTATTGAAACCGAAATAGCTTGGCAGAGATTTGTCGGTCAAAAATTGTCCCGAAAAATTAAAGTTAGCGAAGAAGACATTTCTGATGAGATCAACCGCATTCAGGCAAACGCTGGTAAGCCCGAATATCTGTTGGCGGAAATTTTCATTCCCGTCCAAACCCCTTCTCAGGATCAAGAGGCTCAACAATTAAGCCGCCGTCTTGTACAAGAGCTTCAAAAGGGAGCCTCTTTTAAAACCCTCGCCACAAACTTTTCCCGTGCGCCGTCTTCTGTTTTGGGCGGCGATATGGGGTGGATGCAAGCCAACCATTTGGTCAATGAATTGGAAACTGTGGTGCGCCAATTAAAGCCGGGGCAAGTATCGTTACCCGTGCGTTCAATTGGCGGATATTACCTGATGATGTTGCGCGAAGAGCGCAAAAGTCCGGGCTTAGAAGGTGGTGAGGCCATTTTGAAAGTTTCCCAGCTTCATGTCACCGTTGCCAACTTAAATGATCCTCAAGTGGCCAATGCGACCGCACAAAAGCTGAGCAGCATTACCCGCACAGCAAGCTCTTGCCAGCAGCTTGAAAGCTTAAGTGGATTGCCGGGGTATCCGTTCAAAACATCTCTGTTGTCCGGGTCCATGGGGGAAATTAGCCTTTCAACGCTTCCGAAAAAAATGCAGGATGTTTTGGGGCCTCTTGCTGTCGGTCAACCCAGCAAGCCTTTGGTCACCGGTGGTGGCTTGGCTGTGATGATGATTTGCGAACGTCAATCGGAAGCCTTAGATATGGATGAAGCCCGCGAAAAGGTTTCGCTTACATTGAAAAACCGCCGCCTAGACATTGCCGCCCGACGACGCCTAAATGACCTACGCCGAGACGCGTTTGTGGACATTCGCCAGTGATGACAGATGCCCCTCTTGCCTTAACCATGGGTGATCCGGCGGGTATTGGTCCGGATATTACCCTAAAGGCCTGGATTCGCTTTGCCGAAAACGGTCGTAAACTTCCGCCATTCTTTTACATCGGGGACGCCGATCATTTAAGACAAATCGCGGCCCGTTTGGACCTGCCTGTACCGATCCAACGTTTGCAATCGCCCGCCCAAACCGGGGGCATTTTTGAACATGCCCTGCCCGTTTTGCATCGTTCCTTAACAGTCCCACCAGAACCCGGACACCCCACGTCTGAAAATGCACCGGGCATTATCAACGCCATTCAAACCGCTGTTGAACTTGTAAAATCTGGTGAGGCTTCGGGAATTGTCACCAATCCTATCGCCAAAGAAATCTTGTATGATGCTGGTTTTCAGTTTCCCGGACATACCGAATATTTAGCCTATCTGGCGGGCGACCATATCCAACCCGTGATGATGTTGGCTTGCGATCAATTGCGGGTGGTTTTGGCAACCGTGCATGTGTCGCTGTTTGACGCCATAAAGAGCCTCAACACCGACACCATTTGCAACATTGCGCGCATCACGCATCACGCGCTGAAACAAGACTTTGGTATCGCTGAACCCAGGCTTGCCGTTGCGGGGTTAAACCCCCACGCAGGCGAAGGTGGATCGATGGGCCGTGAAGAAATCGACATCATCATCCCCGCCATTAAACGGCTTCAAAGCGAAGGCATCAATGCGACGGGCCCGTATCCGTCCGATACTATGTTTACGCACAAAGCCCTGCCCAGCTATGACGCGGCCGTATGCATGTATCATGATCAAGGTCTTATTCCGTTAAAGGCCATGGATTTTGAACACGGTGTGAATACCACGCTGGGCTTGCCGTTTGTGCGCACGTCGCCCGACCACGGCACCGCTTTTGACATCGCGGGCACCGGGCAAGCATCTGAACTCAGCCTGATTGCCGCGCTCAACATGGCACATTCCATGGCTCAAACCCGGTCAGGGGAATAGATTTGGCTCAAGAATCTGACAACCTGCCGCCGTTGCGTGAAATCATCGCCGAACATGGTTTGGCTGCGCAAAAACAACTGGGGCAAAACTTCCTTTTGGATTTGAACCTGACCGGACGCATCGCCCGAACGGCGGGTGATCTTAGCCAAACCACGGTCATCGAAGTCGGCCCCGGTCCGGGCGGACTGACCCGTGCAATTTTGGCCGCAGGCGTGAAACACATGGTCGCCGTTGAACGCGACCCACGGTGCATTAAGGCCTTAAACAGCTATCTTTGCCCGGCCTATTCTACGCAACTTGAAATCATCGAAGGCGATGCTTTAAAACAGGACTTTGCCAGTCTGGCCCCGGCTCCGCGGCGCATTATGTCAAACCTTCCGTACAACATAGCCACCCCGTTGCTGATTGGCTGGCTTAAGAATGTTCAGGATTTCGAAGGCTTTACCTTGATGTTTCAAAAGGAAGTCGCCGACCGCATCGTTGCAAAACCACGCACCAAAGCTTACGGGCGGCTCAGCATTATGTGCCAATGGCTGTGCGAAGTGCGTTTGGAATTTAACATCGACAAACGCGCGTTTACGCCCCCACCCAAGGTCCAATCGACGGTGGTAACCTTAAACACGCGCCCTGAACCGCTGGCTCCGGCGACGTGGGACAGTATGGAAAAAGTGGTGGCTGCGGCCTTTGGTCAACGCCGCAAAATGCTGCGCCAAAGCCTGAAATCATTAAAGCTGAACCCAGCTGAGGTGGGGCTACTGCCAACCGCGCGGGCTGAAGAGTTGTCGGTCCAAGACTTTGCAAAACTGGCAAGATTGTTTGAAGCTCAAAAATCTTAGGCTTCGTCGTTCAAACCGCGCAAGGCCCGAACAAAATCATACAGCCCAATCCGGCGATTTTTCTTTAAGCGTTCCGAGGTCAAAATCGATTGCACTTCGGCGACCGCATCGCTAATCATCACATTGACAACAATGTAATCATATTCATTATAATGGCCCATTTCATCGGAAGCTCGCGCCATGCGGTTCATGATCACGTCTTCGGAATCCTGTGCTCGCAAACGCAAACGGTTTTCCAGTTCATCCTTTGACGGTGGCAAAATAAAAACCCGTACCAAATCGTCATGAACCCGACCATAAATTTGCTGGGTGCCTTGCCAATCCATATCGAACAGAACATCTCGACCCGCTGCTAAGGCTTCATCAACAGGTTTTTTGGGTGTGCCATAGGAATTTCCGAACACCGTGGCATGTTCCAAAAATTCCTCATTTTCGACCATTTCATGAAATTTTTCTTTGGTGATGAAAAAATAATCTTCCCCATTAACTTCACCCGGACGCGGTGGCCGTGTCGTGGCGGAAATGGAAATGGTCAAATTATCATCAAATTCCAACAACATACGTGAAATCGTGGTTTTTCCGGCCCCGGACGGAGACGATAAAACCAGCATTACTCCACTGCGTTTAATGTTTAATGGATCATTCAATATTTTGCACCTGTTCGCGAAATTGTTCTATGACGGCTTTAAGGTCTAAGCCAATGCGTGTTAATTGTGTATCCGTTGACTTGGAACATAAAGTATTTGTTTCTCTGTTAAATTCCTGACACAAAAAATCCAACCGCCGACCAACAGGCTCATTTTGCCCCAAAAGATCACGGGCGGCTTCAATATGCGCGCTCAAGCGATCCAATTCTTCACGCACATCTGCTTTGACCATCAACAAAGCCGCTTCTTGGGCTAGGCGCTCAGGATTAACAGCCTCGATATCTTGGGTCAAGAGTTCAACTTGTGATTTTAAACGTTGTCGAATGGCCTCTGGAAAAAGACTTGCAAGACCAGCAGCTTGTTCCGATAAAATTTCGATTTCAGCCAATTGATCGTGCAACACGCCGCCCAAACGCTGGCCTTCCGCACCCCGGTCTTCGCTGAGTTGTTCTAAGGCTTGGTCCAGACTTTCTAAGACCTGACTTTGCAAAACGTCAAGGTCCGCCGCACTGGCTTGCAATTCGACCTGTTCCAAAACACCGCGCAAACCCAACAATCCATCCGCCGTGGGCGGCGTGGCCGATGGGCAGGCGTCTTGAACCTTGGCTACCGCCTTCAGCACTTGTGCCAAAACGTCTTCGTTGACCGCCACACCGGTTTGAGGTTGGCTCCACGTCAGATCAAGGCTCAAAGAAATATTGCCGCGCCGAAAACGTTTGGTCACCCGGTCCCGCGCTGCGGATTCCAGACCATCAAAGCCCCGTGGCACGCGCACGCGCACGTCCAGGCCCTTACCGTTCACGCTTTTGGCCTCCCACGCCCAAACGCAGGCCTCGCTATTTCCGGCTGCCCGAGAAAAGCCTGTCATGCTTGAAATTGTCACACGAATCCCCTCAAAAAATTCTTAAATATTATAGCGTCCCCTTAAAGCCGGAACAAGCGCAGGAAAGGCTTGCCGTATCTGAAAATCTTGTATATCAATAGCTTTATGCGGTTCCCAAAAAGACTAAGTCTTGGGGATCAAAAGGGAACACGGCAGACTTACCTATCAAGGGGTCTCAACCGTGGCTGCCCCCGCAACTGTATACGGGGAGTTTGCCTTAAAAACGACCACTTAAGTTTAGCTTTTTTAAGCAAAATTTTGGGAAGGTCAAAGGCAAGCATCGATCCGGAGCCAGTATACCTGCCGCATGTTGTTGAATTTCAAAGTCATCGGGTGAGATGACATCGGAGAAAAAATGAATACCCAAACTCAAGCTCAAAATACATCTGCTGTTAAAGTTAGCGTCTCGGAACTGGGCAAAGCCCGTTTGATGGCCGTTATTTTTGCCGGTGCCATGTTGTTTACCGTTGGTTTTGCACAGTCTTCACCTGTACACAACGCGGCTCACGATACCCGTCACGTTCAAGTGTTTCCCTGCCACTAAGCTAGGTTAAATCCAATGATGTATCGATTGTTTGCGTCCGCCATGGCCGCAGGCTTGCTGGCGGCTGTCCTCATCACTTCTATTGAGGCCTTCACCACGACTCCCTTGATCTTGGCCGCCGAAGAACTTGAAATCGGCGCCCCGGTCATTCATGACCAGTTGCAACCTGAGGCTGGGGACGTTGACCCAAACACCGTCAGCCATGCCCACGATCCAAAGGCCTGGGCGCCCGCGGATGGTTTGGAACGTTTCCTTTATACCGTCCTTGCAAATTCGGTCACGGGCATTGCCTTTGCTTTATTGCTGGTGGTTGGTTTGACCGTCGGTGAACACAAAGCTGACCAGACCAAAGGTCTGCTTTTGGCCATGGGCGGATTTGCCACCTTTACTTTGGGGCCCGTAATGGGCTTGGCCCCAGAACTGCCCGCCATGCCAACCGTTGATTTGCAGGCACGCCAAATTTGGTGGGCGTTTACGGTGGCCTTTACATTTTCTGGCCTGACGTGTCTTTTTTGGACCAAATCCAGTGTGCTTAAGGTTTTGGGCATCATAGCCCTCGTTGTTCCCCACATCTGGGGCGCACCGCAACCGACCACCATGGCCAGTCAGGTCCCGGCAACTTTGGCGGCCCATTTCGCCGCGACCAGTATTGTCATCAGTGCTTTGTTTTGGGCGATGATCGGTTATTTTTCGCCGATCTTTTTTGAACGCTTTAAAGAAAAAGACGCTTAGCCTAAACTGCAGTCATGACAAATCCAAAATCCATTCTGATCACCGGGGCCAGCAGCGGCCTCGGCGAGGCCTTAGCCATTGAATACGCTGCCCCCGGTGTAAGTTTGGCGTTAAGCGGACGCGACAAAGTCCGCCTGATGGCCGTTTGTGACCAGTGCAAATCCTTAGGCGCCGATGTTCACCCGACCGTTTTGGATGTCGTCCAAACCGATAAAATGAAGGCGTGGATCAGCGATTTTGACCAAGCCCATCCTTTGGATTTGGTGATCGCCAACGCGGGCATTTCTGCGGGCGGCGGCAATGCGGGCGAAAGCGAGGCCCAAGCCAGGGCAATCTTTGACATCAATCTGGGCGGTGTACTGAACACCATCTGGCCTGCCATTGACGTCATGCGCCCCAGAAAATCCGGGCATATTGTGGTCGTCAGCTCCCTTGCGGCGTTTACACCCCTGCCTGGTGCTCCGGCTTATTCGGCCTCTAAAGTTGCCGTGAAAGCGTATGCCGAATCCCTAAACGGAGCTTTAAAAGACGATGGAATCACCGTCACGTCCATCTGTCCGGGATTCATCAAAAGCCGAATTACCGATAAAAATGACTTTCCCATGCCTTTTTTTATGAGCGGAAAAAAAGCCGCCCGCATCATCCGAGCGGGCTTAAACAAAGGCCGAGCTACAAAGAGAATCAGTCTTGTTTTTCCTTGGCCTATGGCAGCTGTGTCGTGGTTAACAGGTGTTTTGCCGCCCTGTCTGCGCCGGTGGATTTTGCTCAAGGCACCGCAGAAAAAGTGAGCTATTAACAGCCTTATCCTTCCGTGTTATCTGTAGTGTGATGCAAAGCAAATCACCAGAACTAGAAAATGCCATTGCCCAGCATCGTTTGGGCCAAGTCGACGTTGCGCAACCCGTTTATCGCGCACTCACCCAAAGCCATCCGGACCTTTCAGAACCATGGCATATGCTTGGCGTTGTGCACCTGCAGCGCGGCGACGCGATGCAAGCCGAACCTTTGTTTCGCCAAGCCCTGAAACGAGATGCAAATCATATTAAGTGCCATTCAAACCTTGGCGCGGCTTTGTACCAATTGCAACGCTTTGCCGAAGCCGAAAAAGAGCTTCGCACGGCGTTGCGTTTAGACTCAGATTATATCGACGCATTATATAATTTAGGCAACGTCTTAATCAGCTTATCCAAACCCGACGAAGCAATGTCGTTTTTTGACGCGACTTTAAAATTGAACCCCAACCATGTAAAAGCCCTGATCAATACGGGTGAGCTTCTGCAAAGGGCGCATTTAAATGTCGAGGCCAAAACGCGTCTGCAAAAGGCCCAAAAGCTGGTGCCAAATGATTTTGGTTGCCTGATCAATTTAACCATTGTTKWKGMMCGWCNWRAWYGRCATNMWYGGKGSCRMSGGACGNYATSGSTWRSGCCTTGCNCRCANAMATMSSCAMGNACSMSMRYGCAAACTTGGTTGCGGCCTTGATCGATCTCAGGGACAAACACCCAGACCAAGCCCTAGCGAGAATCGCCATCACCCTCAATCATGCTTTGGACACAGCAACCGAAGTTATGGCTTTGTTTACTCGGGCGCGGGCCTATGAAGATTTACAGCAAAGTGATGAGGCCTTCACCGCCTATTCAAAAGCTAATGCGTTGGAATTGAAATATGCCCGCGAACGCGGTATCCGGCCTGAAAAATATCTAAAACGTCTTGATGACGCTCACAAACGGCTGGATGCGGGGGCCGTTGTTCCCGGATCTCAGGCACCTTTGCCGGGTGAACCGCGTGCGCTGGTGTTTTTTGTCGGATTCCCACGCTCTGGCACGACCTTGTTTGAACAGATGCTGTCGTCTCACCCCGACATCGTCACCACCAACGAAAACAGTCCACTCAACAAGATTTTAAACAGAATGGACACCACCCAGCCCGCCCATACCATTGAAGAAAGGACGCAAAAATCCTTGCGGGCAGAATTTTGGCGTGAGGCCCAAAACATCGTTGGTGATATTGATGGTCGTGTTTTTATCGACACGGCCCCGCTGAATATTTGGGCTTTGGACATCGCCGCACGGCTGTTCCCAGAAGCCAAAATCCTGATGATTTTGCGTGACCCACGCGATGTCTGTCTGAGCTGTTTTATGCAGTCGTTTCAAAGCAATGACGAGCTTGCGAATTTCCTTTCGCTTCAGACCACCGTCCACGTTTACGACAAATTGATGGGGCTTTGGTTGCGCCAAAAAGACCTTATCCAGACGCCTTGGCTGGAAATTCATTATGAAGATTTGGTCAGGGATATGAAAGGCACGACGACTGTTGCTCTTGATTTTTTAGAGCTCGACTGGGCGGATGAAATACTCAGCTATCGTGACAAAGCCAAAGAAGGCCACATTACAACACCAAGTTCTCGTCAGGTGGGGGAAAAACTTCACACCCGTGCTTTCGAGCGCTGGCGCAGATATGAAAAACATCTCGCTCCGATTTGGGGACCGCTTTTGCCTTACGTCCAAGCTTTTGGGTATAAAGACTAAAGCTTATTTCTGGCTGCGTTTGAACTTGCGCCATTTTCTGACATTGCGGTTGTGTTGTTTTAAGGTCTTGGCAAACACATGCCCGCCGGTGCCGTCGGCCACAAAATACAGGGCTTTGATATCCGCCGGTTTCATCACCGCCAAAATGCTATCGCGACCGGGATTAGCGATAGGTCCGGGCGGCAAACCTCTAACTCTATACGTATTGTAAGCGCTGTCCGTTTTTAAGTCCGTCCGGGTTAAAGCCCGGCCCAAAGCCCCTGACCCATTGTGATGGCAAACACCACCGTCGGGTCCGATTGCAACCGCATGCCTTTTTTCAAACGGTTTAAAAACACCGCGGCGACTTGCGGGCGTTCAGAAGCAATGCCCGTTTCTTTTTCCACAATAGACGCCAAAGTCAGCAGTTGTTCCGGCGTTTCCAAGATGAAGTTTTTGGGCCGATTTTGCCATTGGTCAACAATCAAATCCGACATGGCATTGACCATGCGCGAAACCAATTCTTCGCGCTTATCGCCCCATGAATAATGATAGGTTTCGGGCAACATCATGCCGTCGTCGGGGATATTTGAGACACGCCCGGTTAAGCCTTCGGCGTCTTGGATCATGATCAGCATTTCGGTGACTGTTAGACCTTCGGCCAAGGTTAGCTTGCGCACCACCGTTTCGCCGCGTTCCAAAAAGGTCAGAATGTCATTGATCGAGGCCCCGGCCAAAATTTCAAATTCGCCCGCCTGTAATTTAGTATGTTGTCCCGTCAGGCGCGCCCATAGGCCAAATTGGGTCGCATTGCTGATCACGCCTTGGCTTTGCAAAACGGCCGCAATGGATTTTAATCCCGACCCAGCTTTGATATGAACACGTGTGTTTACAAGGTGAGGACCGGCCTGTTCGGCCTTGGCTTTAAGATTAAAAAAGGCCGCCACAACAGCCGTGGTGCCGATCAGCACAAGAACAAGAAGGACTTTGAGAGCTCTGGGCATGTTCAGGCTCTCGCACCAAAAGGATTAATCAAAAGCCTTCAAGATGATCGAAGCGTTGGTGCCGCCAAAACCAAAGGAATTCGAAAGCGCTGCCCGTACGGGACGTTCTTTCGCAACCTTGGGCACCAAATCGATGTCACAGCCTTCATCCGGATTGTCCAAGTTCAGCGTTGGCGGAACAATGCCGTTTTTGATGGCCAAAATCGAGAAGATGGCTTCAATCGCGCCCGCAGCACCCAACAGGTGTCCGGTGGCCGATTTTGTGGATGACATGGAAATGTTATCAACATCAGAACCAAACACCCGTTTGACCGAGCCCAATTCAATGACGTCGGCCATGGTTGATGTACCATGAGCGTTCACGTAATCGATGTCTTCGGGGTTCATACCTGCGCGTTTAAGGGCTGAATTCATGCACCGAAAAGCACCGTCACCTGTGGGCGATGGTGCGGTGATGTGATAGGCATCGCCGGACATGCCGTAACCCACGATTTCCGCGTAAATTTTCGCACCACGCGCTTTGGCGTGTTCTAATTCTTCTAAGACAACCACGCCCGCACCTTCGCCCATGACAAAACCATCACGGTCTTTGTCCCACGGACGAGACGCCGTGGTTGGGTCGTCGTTGCGTTTGGTGGAAAGAGCTTTGGCCTGAGCAAATCCTGCCATACCAACGCGGCAACAGGCGGCTTCGGCGCCACCGGCCAACATGACATCGGCGTCTTCCCATTGGATCAACCGTGCAGCATCGCCAATCGCGTGCGCACCCGTTGAACACGCCGTAACAACAGCATGGTTCGGGCCTTTAAGGCCGTATTTAATGGAAACTTGGCCGGAAACTAGGTTGATGAGGCTGGCCGGAATAAAGRAGGGGCTGATGCGCCGAGGGCCACCGCCACCGCCATCAACCGTCAACGAACCTTTGGCAATAACGGGCAAACCACCGATACCGGAACCAATCATCACGCCCGTGGCATAACGWTCRTCTTCGGTTTGGGGAACCCAGCCGCTGTCTTCGATGGCTTGTTGAGCCGCCGCCATGCCATAAACGATGAAATCGTCAACGCGGCGGCGTTCTTTGGCTGAAATATACGTTTCAGAATTAAAGAGACCGGGACCATCACCCTCAGGCACCTGACCCGCGATTTTGGCCGTMAGATCAGAAACATCAAAACTGGTRATCTTRTTGATWCCAGATTCGCCATTAATAAGCTTGTTCCARGTGGCRTCAACGCCATCWGCAAGTGGGGTAACCATGCCCAAACCGGTAACAACAACACGACGCATACTGACCTCAATAAATTCTCTTTTGAAATCTCTGTTATCCATAAAGGGACAAACAAAGCCCCCAATCCTCACTTAAATAAGCGAGAAAGGCGGCGAGATCCGTTAAGCCATTGACTTAGGTTCCGCCGCCTATTTTCACAACAAACGCTTATTTGTTCGAATTGATAAATTCGATAGCATTCGTAACGGTGAGGATTTTCTCAGCGGCATCGTCGGGAATTTCACAACCAAATTCTTCTTCGAAAGCCATAACAAGTTCGACGGTATCAAGGCTAWCAGCGCCCAGATCGTCAATGAAGCTTGCATTGTCGGTAACCTTGGATTCTTCTACACCCAGGTGTTCGACTACGATTTTTTTAACGCGTTCCGCGACATCACTCATGTCTAAATCCTTGAACTAAATCATTGTTAAATAAGTATACTTACGACTAAAGAGCCCTTTTCCAATCCCCGAATAAACAGACGTTTAAAAGTGAACTTTTGGGAACAGAGCCCTAAAACTTGAACCTTCTAATCTTAGAAAGCCCCGTTTCGTAACACACTTTACCAACCAATGCCAGTGCGTGAAACGGGTTATTTCCAGATTTTCAAATACCGCCTAAATCGCGGCTTAAATCATCGCCATGCCACCATTGATGTGCAAGGTCTGTCCGGTCATGTAATTTGCTTCATCACTGGCTAAAAATACGCACGCGCTGGCGATATCTTCGGGCACACCCATACTTTTAGTGGGGATGTTTGCGACAAGGTTTTCTTGTTGTTTTTCATTTAAGGCTTCGGTCATGGGCGTGGCAATAAAGCCCGGTGCAACACAGTTCACCGTAATGCCCCGTGTGGCGACTTCTTGGGCCAAGGCCTTGGACATGCCGATCAAGCCGGCTTTCGAAGCCACATAGTTCGCCTGTCCTGGATTGCCCGTCACACCGACAATAGACGTCACAGAAATAATCCGCCCGGCGCGCGCTTTCATCATGCCTCTTAGGCAAGCTCTGGACAATTGAAAGGCTGATTTCAGGTTGACGTTGATCACATCATCCCAATCTTCGTCTTTCATGCGTATCGCTAAACCATCACGGGTTAAGCCAGCGTTATTGACCAAGATATCCACGCCGCCCATGGCTTCATTAGCGTCCGCAATCAATTGTGTGGCAGCACCTTCTTCGCCCAGACGTGCGGGGGTGACAAAAGCACGCTCGCCCAATTCATCGGCCAAAGCCTGTAAAGCGTCTTTGCGGCGGCCGCTTAGGGCCACAGTCGCGCCTTGGGCATGCAAAGCCTTTGCAATCGCCCCGCCAATGCCCCCAGATGCCCCCGTAATCAGAGCGCGCTTGCCTGTTAAATCAAACATTTTTTAAGTCCTCGAATCTATAAAATCTGTACGTATTGTGCCGTTTACAGCGCCTGAAGAAAAGCCTCAATATCATCGGGGCTGTTGATCGCGGTGGCTGAGATATTGCGATCGATGCGCCGCACCAAACCAGACAAAACCTTACCCGCGCCGACTTCGACCAATTGATCCACACCCAATGTGCCCATTTTTAAAATGCCTTCGCGCCAGYGCACAGTTCCGGTGACTTGTTTCACCAACAAATCGCGGATTTGTGCGGGATCAGAAGTCGCTTCAGCCGTTACGTTCGCCAAAACCGGGACAACCGGCGCTTTCATATCTGCATCTGCCAAAGCCCCAGCCATCACATCGGCAGCGGGTTGCATCAAAGCACAATGGAACGGTGCAGATACAGGCAACATAATGGCCCGTTTTGCGCCGCGTTCTTTGGCCAGTACAGCGGCCCGTTCAACGGCCGCTTTGCTGCCCGAAATCACCACTTGGCCATCGGCGTTATCGTTGGCGGGGGTGCAAATTTCATCACCGTCTTGGGCATCCGCTGCAACGCTGGAGGCGGTTTCCCAATCCAATCCCAACAAAGCCGCCATAGCACCCTCGCCGACCGGAACTGCCGCCTGCATGGCTTCACCGCGAATACGCAGCAATTTTGCCGTATCGCCAAGGGTAAATGTTCCCGCCGCACAAAGGGCTGAATATTCACCCAAAGAATGCCCGGCCACATAAGCGGCTTGGTTTTTTAGATCAAAACCGTTGTCTTTCAACACAGCAAACGTCGCCAAAGACACCGCCATTAAAGCCGGCTGGGTATTGGCTGTTAAGGTCAAGGCATCAGCAGGGCCGTTAAAGATAATGTCGGACAATTTTTCGCCCAAAGCGTCATCGACTTCGTCAAACACCGCCTTGGCCGCTGGATAAGCATCATAAAGAGCTTTGCCCATGCCCACGACCTGAGAACCCTGCCCCGGAAAAACAATCGCACGTGTCATACTGATAATTCCCTATTAGATATACATGATGTGAACATTTAAGCCTTTCGTACACCAGCAACTCTTTATGTCAAGTAAAGGGCGACGCAAAAAAAGCTGTTTCAAGCTGTTTTTTTTGTGGATAACCTGTTTTCTCACATAGACAAGAAACCCGTCAACGCAGTAGAATTAGACTAGATAGAATCAAACTCAAAAAATATGGAAAGCTACTTTGTCTAATCAATCACAAAATACGGAAGCTTTTTTTCTTGGCGTTATGGTGCTGAAGGATGGCAAATGGCTTCCCCACAGCAAATTTGCGGAAAATGACCTTGGTCAAGCTTTGTACAAAGCAGAAGAAGTCGATAAAGACCGAACTGTTGACGGCACCAAAATCTTGAAAATCCCCACAAGCGGGACGGTTGCGCCCAAAGAAATGTGGGTCAGCCCTCGTTTTGCCGCCAAAGCCGAAGCCGACAAACAAAAGAAATTACAAGATGGTCGGCACAAAACCCAAGAAAACTTGGCCTCTGCGCGCCGGGCAGACATCAAAAAGACCTAATTTCTTTTTTTGCCACCGATCAAGATGTCTGGACTTTCGTATTGATTGTCCAGCCGAAAGCGGTGCCCATGGACCGTGAATTCCAAGGCATGATCCGGTCCCTCGCCCACCGCACGGTAACGCCGCTGGAAGTCTTCTGTACTGATATCCAAAGCCAAACGACACAACGCATTAAAGTCTTGTTGCGTGGTGGTGCGGCCCGACCAAGTTTCATCTGAACGCCTTAAAGGTTCGGCATTTTGGGCTAGGTGCGCGGCGCGTTTTTGAAACAGAGCAAACAACGACCCAAAGCTCAGCGTATTTAAGCTCACGCAATCGATATCACCTGGCACATCAAACCAGTCCACAACACAAATAGCCCCCGCGTCGACCTTGGCGGCCATTTCATGCACGGTCGAGCCAAACCGCGTACGGCCGTCATTTATAAAAAAGCTGGACGGAAACCGCCCCGGATAGGTTGGCGGACCGGGGTGGAAATTATAGGCTCCGCAGTCCAACCGGCTTAAAATTTCCGCAGGAACAATGACCTCGGAACCAAAAGAAACAATACGGGTTTGGCGTAAAGGTCCTGAACACCGTTTAATCAATTCATCGCGTTTAAAGATACACGTCACCACAAGATCTGAGTTGGCGTGCATCAACACGGCCTTTAAGTCAGGGCTTAAAACCGGGTCAGAAAGCAGGAGGATTTCTTTGATCATTTGAAATCAGGGGGGGTAATGCCGGACGCGATTAACTGTTCGCTCAACTGAGCTTTCAGTCGTTCTAGGCCTTCTTCGGTTGAACTTTCACACCGCGCGACCAAAACCGCCTGTGTATTGGACGCCCGCAACAACCACCAGCCATCCGCATTGGTGACGCGCACGCCATCAATGGTCAAAACGTCCACATCGGTTCTATTGGCCAAGCGATCTTGAACTTCTTTGGCCACCGCAAATTTACGGTCTTCGGGGCAATCAAAACGCAACTCTGGCGTATTGATCATATGCGGCATGGCGTCGCGCATTTCATCCAGGCTTTGATCGGACCGCGCAATAATGCTGAGCAACCGCACCGCAGAATACAAGGCATCATCAAAACCGTAATAGCCGTGTTTAAAGAAGATATGCGCGCTCATTTCCCCAGCCAGCGGGCATCCGGTTTCGATCATTTTGGATTTAATCAAAGAATGTCCAGTTTTCCAAATCAACGGCACGCCGCCCATGCGTTTAATCTCATCGACAAACACCTGACTGGCTTTGACATCGGCGATGATGGTCGCACCGGGCAAGTCCGCCAACACATCGCGCGCCAAAAGGACCAAGATCTGATCCCCCCACAAGACACGACCTTGGCTGTCGATCAGACCAATACGGTCCGCGTCGCCATCAAAGGCAAAACCCAGATCGCATTTTTTTTCAGCAACCAAGTCTTTCAGCTGCTGTAAATTCGCCTCAACGGTAGGATCGGGATGATGCGCCGGAAATGTTCCATCGATTTCCCCGTTGATCACATGGTGCGTGCCGGGCAGAGCTTTAATCAAAGCCTCGACCACTTCGCCGCCGGAACCGTTGCCCGGATCCCACGCCACCGTCAGGTCTTTGCCGGGTTTGAAATCTTGCAAAATACGCTGAACGTAGGTTTCGAAAATGGCATGGTCAACAGGTTCGGCCTCACCGTCTTGGTAATCACCCGCCGCCGACATGCGGCCCAAAACCTGAATGTCTTCGCCAAAAAAGGGCTTGTCGCCCAGGGTCAGTTTAATGCCATTGTATTCGGGTGGATTGTGGCTTCCGGTGATCATCAAAGCCCCCTGCACATCCAACGTTGCCCCGGCAAAGCTGATCATCGGCGTTGGACCACAGCCCACACGCACAGCCGCAATACCCGATGCGGCAAGGCCCTTGACCAGACTTTGTTCCAATTCAACCGAAGACAATCTTCCGTCGTAACCAACGGCCACACGCGTTCCGCCCTTATTTTTGACAATCGCGCCAAAAGTGCGCCCCACGGCATAAACATCGTCCACGCCAAAGTTCTTGTCCACTTGTCCACGCAGATCGTATTCACGAAGAATTTCGGGGTCGAGGATATGGGACATTTTAAACCGCCTGACGACCGATGCAGTGATACACAAAACCCTGCGCGGCCATTTCAGAAGGCTCGTAAATATTGCGAAGATCGACCATCAAAGGCTGTTTCAAAAGCTTTTTCACCCGTTCCATGTCCAATCCACGAAACGCATTCCATTCGGTGATGATCACCAAAACGTCGGCATCGATCATGGTGGAATACGCGTCTTCACACCAATCTACACCGGGCAGCATGTATTTGGCTTCGTCCATGCCTTCGGGATCAAAGGCCCGCACGGTGGCACCTGAATCGATCAAGGCCGGAATGATGTCCAAACTGGGGGCGTCGCGCATGTCGTCCGTATTGGGCTTAAACGTCACGCCCAACACCGCCACGGTTTTATCCGCAACCGATCCACCACAGGCATTGATGATGCGATTTGCCATGGATTTTTTGCGTTTGTCGTTGATGTCCACCACGGCTTCGACAATGCGCAGCGGCGCGCCGTGGTCTTTTGCTGTGTGCACCAAAGCCAAGGTGTCTTTTGGAAAGCACGATCCGCCGTAACCGGGGCCTGCGTGCAGAAACTTTTTACCGATACGACCATCCAAGCCAATGCCTTTGGCCACGTGATGCACGTCGGCGCCAACCTTTTCACACAAATCGGCGATTTCGTTGATGAAGGTGATTTTGGTGGCTAAAAACGTATTGCCCGCATATTTAATCAGTTCCGAAGACGTGCGCGACGTGAACAAAATCGGTGTTTCGATCAACGACAACGGACGGTACAAATCTTTCATGACTTTTTGCGCCCGTTCAGATTCTGTCCCCAAAACCACGCGGTCGGGATGCATAAAATCGGCAATTGCCGAACCTTCCCGCAAAAATTCGGGGTTTGAAACCACATCGAATTCGGCATCCGGGCGGGTTTCACGGATGATGCGTTCAACTTCATCGCCGGTGCCAACGGGAACCGTGGATTTGGTGACCACAACCGTATAGCCGTTCATGTTTTCAGCGATTTCTTTGGCGGCGGCATAAACATAGCTTAAGTCCGCATGACCACCCCCGCGCCGGGTTGGCGTACCCACAGCGATAAACACCGCATAGGCGTCTTTGACCGCCGAAGCCAAATCGGTGGTGAACGTCAAACGTCCGGCTTTCACATTGTTTTCGACCAAATCGTCAAGACCGGGCTCGTAAATCGGCATTACACCGTTTTCCAGCATTTCGATCTTTTTTTCGTCCTTATCAACACAAACAACATTTGCGCCAAATTCAGAGAAACAAGCGCCTGAAACCAAGCCAACATAGCCGGTGCCGATCATCGCAACATGCATGGGGAAACCCTCAACTTAAATTCAATTCTTAAGACTTGTACTTTTTTAAGCGATGGGGCCGCCCCTTGCAAGGAAAACGACGAATAAAGAACGCCACAAGTGGTGTTTAAGGACACCTTTTATGGCGCTTAAGACGCTATAAGTGGCGCTTAAGACGCGCGCGAACGTCGGATTCTTGGTCTTTTTGAGCCAAGGCAAAGGCCACATTGGCTTCGACAAAACCCGCCATGGACCCACAATCAAAACGCTGGCCGTCAAAACGTAGCCCATGAAAGGCCACATCTTTGATGGTTTTGGAAATGGCATCGGTCAATTGAATTTCACCGCCCGCCCCAGCTTGTTGCTTGTCCAAGTGGTCAAACACACGGCCATCCAGAATATAACGACCAATAATCGATAGGGTCGAAGGCGCCACATCGGGTTCTGGTTTTTCCACCAAACCGCACGCGGTGGCAATGCGACCGTCGTCTTTGGTCACGTCCAAAATGCCATACCGGTTGGTCATTTCGCGTGGCACGTCTTCGACCGCCACAACGTTGCCGCCACGATCCTGCCAGACTTTCATCATTTGCGACAAACAGCCGGGCGTCGCCTGAATCAAGTCATCGGGCAAAATCACCGCAAAGGATTCGCCCGCGTCGATAAAGTCCCTTGCACACCACACCGCATGGCCTAAACCCAACGGTTGGTCTTGGGTGCAGAAATGGATGTTGGGGGCAGAAATTGAAGCGTCCGTAACGCGTTTCAGCTCAGCCGTTTTTTGACGCTCTGCCAAGGTCGCATTCAAGGTTTCATTTTCCCCAAAATGAGCCTCTAACAAAGCTTGGTTCATATCGCCAACAACAAAGATGAAATCTTCGATTCCCGCCGCGCGCGCTTCTTCGACCGCGTATTGAATCAACGGCTTGTCGATGATCGGAAGCATTTCTTTGGGGATCGCTTTGGTGGCGGGCAAAAAACGTGTGCCAAGCCCTGCGACCGGGAAAATGACTTTGGTAATGGCGTTGTTCATACTCATGTATATTTTATGCCACAGCGTTCGCGCTCAGGCAATAAGTCCCTGTTGCCGGGCGCGGCGTGTCACCGTGATGGTCAGACCGATTTGCAAAGCCAAAAAGGGCAAAAAAACCAACATGCGAAGGCTTCCGTCCAGATTTATAAGCGCCAAGGCGCCCAAACCTTGCAGCACACCAATGCTTAAATAAATCAACGTCACCTGAACATGCGACAGCCCCAAACGGTTCATCAATTGATACAGGTGTGAACGATGAGCATCGGTCACCCGCTCGCCATTTTTCAGACGCCGAATAAAGGTATAGGCAGTGTCCCAGATATAATGAAAAAACAGCAACACCATGACCATGTAAGACGTATGCGAGGCATCAAATTTTCCGGCAATAACTGCCAAAACGGCCAATACAAAGCCCAAAAACTGACTGCCGCTGTCGCCCATGAAAATCTTGGCCGGCTGCCAGTTTAAGATCAGAAAGCCCAAGCACGACCACACCAAAACGATGCTCATCAAATACACAAAGGTGCTGCCTTGCAAAAATGTAATGGCCGCAAAAAAGCTTGCCGCCACCACCACCGTGCCGCCCGACAAGCCATCAATACCATCCATAAAATTAAACGCATTGGTCAGACAGACAATCCAGATCAAGGTCAGCGGATAACCCCACAGCCCTAAATCCACCATGCCAATGCCCGGCAGACCCAAACGGTCAACCACCACGCCAAAGCTCATCACCACGATGGCAGCAGCAATTTGGGTCAGCAGTTTGGCTTTAAAGCTTAAGCCCGCCAAATCATCAAAAATAGACACCACGGCAATTAACAATGCGGTGCCGACAAACACCCAAAAGAAGTCTTGATCCAAAGCCGGATCGCCGCCCAACAGCTTGACCGCGGCCAAGCCCACAAAAAAGGTGATTAAGATCGCAATACCGCCGGACCGAGGCGTTGGAACCGTGTGCGACGACCGTTCATTAGGGGCATCAATAATGCGCACGCGCGCGATCATCAAACGCGTCAAAGCGTAAGAGATCAGGCATAAGGCAAGGCCAAAGCCCACGTGCGAAAGGAAACTGCTTAAATCCATACCTGCTTTGTGCCACAGACGAAGCCAACTGTCATAAAAATCAATATTATTTCGGTCTGGGGGTAAGCCCCATATTGCCCTTGGGTCCAATCGAAAGAATTTGCCCGTTGCCATTAACGGTCAGATTCTGGCTGGGTTTAGACCCTTTAACCTTAATCCACGTTTTGCCATCCCATTGATACAAAACATGATTGGTTCCCGCCACATAAACACGGCCCTGGGGCCCCGTCGCGACGTCAATGGCGGCACCGGGGGCTCTTTGCCATGTTTTGCCTGTATAGCGGAAAATGCGACTGATGGAATTAACAATCCAGGCGTTGCCTTTGTTGTCCACGTCAATGCGGGTGGCAGAGCCCGGAATTTTGGTCCAGCCTTTGCCCTTTTTATTTTGGCGATAAATGCCAAAACCACCGTTGGCTTTGTCCGTACCAATCACCCACACCGTGCCGTCTTGACCCACGCCAACATCGGTTGCTTTTTGGCCGGATATTTTATCCCAGTTGTTTTTCTTCGCATTCCAATGATACAGAATGTTTTTCGAATTAATGACCCAAGCAGCCCCCATTGGGTCCACGGCAAGACGCACGGCCGCACCGGGCATTTTGTCCCAGCCGTTTTTGGCGTTAAGGCGATGAATGGCAAAACCACCGTTGGTTTTTTGAGTGTCTAACTTCCAAATCGCCGTTCCCCCGGCCCCAACATCACTGGCTGGACCTTTAAGTTCGGTCAGGGGGTTAGGCTTGCTGGTGATTTTTTTGGCGGGCTTGCTAGAAGACTTAAATTCACAGACTTCATCCATTTCCGCAGAAAAGGCCTCGGCATACGTCACGGCCGCCATTTGCGCAGCTGGTCCAGCCAATCGAGCGGCCTGATAAAAATACATCGTGGCTTTGAACTTCTTTTTTGCCGTTATTTTGTCGGCTTTGCTTTTGGCTTTGTCCAACTTGTCTTTGAAAAACGCTTTGATTTTGCCAAGTTCTTTGTCGGGGCTAGAAGCCTTAGATTGCCGACTGTTCCAAACTTTTTGACCAACTTTTTGCAATCCAGCACCGGCCGCCATGAGATAAATTTGCTCCCCTGTTTCGACGCACATTTCTTTCCACGGTAATGTGGAATTTGTCGCGATCTCAATGCGTTTCATGGATTCAGAAGAGCCCAAAATTTTGATCACGCATTGGGTCGTTTCGACGTCGGGTTCTTCCCCGGTAAAGACCTTGGCAATCGAACACATGGTGGCTTTTTCAAAGGCCCCGGATTTGGCACAGGCCATGGGGCTGGTGACGCCGGCAAAGGCCGTTCTGTTCATGCCCTTGGGACACGAATAACAGGCGCCCCCATCAATCGGGTCCCAAAAAGAACCTTTGGCACAGGTTTTCCCGGCAAAGCTATCGATCCAAAATAAATCCTTGGTTTTTTTGGCCTTTGCGTACGTGCCCTTAAAGGAGGCCGTGGTGCATTCCGCATTGACCAAACGTTTACTAACGACCGTCAGCATTTTTTCGGTATTGATTTTAATTTTATAAGCCATCTTGTCAGGGGAGCTCATATCTTCGATAAGGCTTTCCCCGCCGCTGACCAAACTGTCCAAAGTTTCGACAAAACTTAACGGGCCACAGGTGATGCCCGTGGTGACTTCGCTGGCACAGATACCAACGTCACGCCCCGCCCCTTTGGGGGCCTTAATGGTCAGGTCGTTTTCGAAAAATTTGTAAAGCTTTGCATCGTTGCGACAGGCTTTTTTCAACACAGCCCCCGCCTTAATCAGCGAGCGCAGACCTGTTAAAAACGGTGTGCCACTGGACACACATTTATTTTCGACAAAATCTTCGCCTAAGCCTTTGTTRCAYGAGGGGATTTGTTCCCARAACATGCACGGACGTTCRCCATTRCCGCCGCATTGSCCYTTGGCATAACACTTGCCSCGGGCTTCGACATTGKTGCCGTYACAGGCTTTTTTGGCGGTRCARGATTTRTCGCTGGTGACCGGRTTRGCGTTGCGRTTRAATTTCGACGGGCACGACCAGCATTCWCCCCCTTTGCGAGGGTCAAAGAAGCTGGTTTTGGGGCAGATGAAATTGCCTTTTTTAGACGCTTTTTTATAAGACGCGCCGATCCATTTTCTACACGACTTAGCATTGTTCACATGCGTCGCTGTACGGGAATATTTTGAGGGACATTTATAACACGCTCCCAAAAGACCGTTTCCGCCATAAACGTCCCAAAACTGACCTCTGGGGCAACCTTGGGCCACATAAGAATTTTTGCGTTTTTTCGACGCTTTTCTATAGCTGCTATAGCCCGCTTTTGAACAGGCTTTACTGGATTTCACGGAATGAAGAATAGTCCTAGAATAGCCCTTGGGACAGGACCAACAGGTGCCAAGCCCAATATCGAGAAAGCTTCCCCTTGGGCAATTTGAGGCATTTTGCGTTTTTTTAGCCTTGGCCGTAACGCAACTGGCTTGGCCATCACCACCACAGGCCTTTGCCTTGGCTTGGGCAATATTGGGCTGAAAAACAATCAGGGAAAGCAACAACAGTGCCGAGCTTAAAATGACAAACTTAATGGAAGTAAACTTGCTCAACAGCACAGCTTCATGATTGTGCATAGTTTTGTTCACGGTCTTTCCCCTTAACCCTGAAAAACAGATGGCTCTGCCCTAATGAAACATAGATATGCTATATCTTGTTCAAAACATTATAGAATTTTATCTTTTTCGGATATTGTCTAAACAGACTATGTCTGTGATGGACCTGTTTTTAAGACCCTAAAAGTCCTATTCACAGTCCCCACGGTCGCCATTGGGCAAGCGTGCGTCACAAAAAATGGTGCGAGCTTTGAGCACGCTGCTGATTTCAGCGCCATACAAATCGGCACGGGTAAAGTTAGCCCGCTTTAAATTCGCCCCATTGATACGYGCGCCCCGCAGATCCGCATTGGATAAATCAGCCTCGGTCAGGGTTGTATAATCAATAATTGCCCCTTGCAGGTTCGCCCCTTGCAAGTTGGCATTTTTAAGATTTGTCATGGTCAAATTTGCCCCCGACAAATCGGCGTTTCTCAGGTCGGCACCAACCATATTGGCATTAGAAAGATCGGCGCCGGTTAAGATGGCTCCGCGTAAATCCGCGCTTCTAAAATTCGCACGATCCGCAAACGCATTGGTCAACTTAGCCCCGCGCAGGCTGGCGGTGACCAACGTTGCCAAGCTCAGCTCTACGGCTTCCATATCGGCGTCTTCTAGGGCCGCAAAGGTTAAGTCAGCCCCCCGCAAGGTGGCGCCATACATGGTGGCTCGGGTTAAATCGGCTTTGGATAAGTTTGCATTGGACAAATCCGCCCGTTCAAAATCAGCCAGCACCAAAATCGCACTTTCAAAATCTGCCCCGGCTAAGTTGGTGCGATTGAAGTTGACGTTAAAGAAATAGGTGCCTTTAAAATTAACACCGGGCAAATTCAAATTTTTAAAATTCTGATAGCGAAGATCACACTGGGGACAGCTTTGGCCCACCCGAATTTCTGATGGATCTTTATATTGATAGGTCCGAGACATTTCTTCGACCGGAGCACAAGCACTCCCCAGCAGCAAAGCAGACCCTAAAGAAAACAACGCGGTACTTTTCCTCCAAAGAGGATTTTGAGGCTGTTTTACAGGTATTTCCTTAAGCATCTTCATTCTTTGTCCCCCCTTTAAGGAAGATAGTTGTCGGTGGTGCGCGCAAACGCTTCGAACACTTGCGGCAACACAATGTCACGTTTTTTCAACGCAGATTTGCTCAAAGAAATAATATAGTTCTGTGAGGTTTGAACTTTGATATCTTGGATTGTTTTCCCTTCGGCAATAAGATCAAGCGCCATGTTGGCCGCAACCATTCCCTGCTCATAAGGCGAAACACCAACAGAAGCCATCACCCCGTCATTGGTGTTAAAGACGTTCATCCCAATGACCGGAACGGGTGAGTTTTCTTCGGTCCATTTTGCCACTTCCGAGGACGGGACTTTGGTCTTGTCATCAGCACTTCGGTTAAGTTTACGATAACCACCAACCAACAGAAAATCAGTCTCTGCATCCGCAGTCAAAACGTATTTTTTCCAGTCTTCGTAATTGCGAAAGGGCACCCGGCCTTGGTAAACCGCCGGAGACCAATCTTGGGTTTCCATATAGTTTGCATCGCGTTCGGTTGAGTGGGATTCATCCGATAAGAACACCGCACGAGGGTGAATGTTGCTCCCCCCGCTGACGCTAATAGTCTTCATCAATTCGACCAGAGCCCGAACAGGTTTTCTTTCCAAAATACCCGTTACATTGTCGGCTTCATCATAGCCATAAGGGTGGACGCTGCCGTTGATTCCGGCAAAGACAATTTTAATTTTGGGATGATTGGTATAAAACATCGCCGCATATTTTTGCGCGTTGTCATCGATTGCGATCAAGACATCGGGTTCCATATTATCGATGACTTTACGCGCACTGATTCCCGCCCGGCGTTGATAGTCTTTGCTGGAATGTTTTTTACCGTCCATATATTGATAACGGATATCGATCCAGCTTTTGCTTTCCAAGATGCGTTCTAGCCCAACGTTGATATCACGTGTCCACACATAACTGGGATCATAACTGTGCAGGATCAAAATACGCGGACGATTGGCACTGATCAACACAATGGCGACGATCAGGCTTACAAAAAAAGCGGACATAAAGGTTAGTTTTAAATACCGGCCCATTACAAAATCCCCAACGACTGCCAAAACGGTATCGAGATGTAAATCGCGATCAGTTTAAAGACAAAAATCAAAAGCTGCATAAGGGCAACACGGCGATCATCTGTTCTGGCCGCTGGTCCCGCAATCGAGATAAATTGTGCGTAATAAGAGGCCTGATAAGGCCAAACAAAGCTTTCAGACATTAAGAGTATAACGAAGCCAACCAGCCAAGGGTTGAAACCAATAAACAAAGCGGTTGGAATCAGGAACGTCGCAAAGACGATCACGGTGGCGTTAATCGGCAGCGCCAATCGGGCCACAAACATTGCCGCCGACAACATCAATACAAAGCTAAAGAAATCCCCAGCCATATAATCACCCAGCCACGACAGTTTCACGGTTAACCAGCCATCCAAACCAACATGGCGCATAATCATCACCAAACCGATCAGGCCGCCAAGGAAGAACAAAAAGCTCCAGTCAATTCGTTGGCGAAAATCCTTATTGCCCAAAAAGCCAAACATCAACAGGCTGAACAAAATGGCCAAGGCGATCCAAGGCACTTCAATCCGGTGCAAGGCTGCGGTCAAGAAGCTCATGACCAAGGCGATCAGGCCGACAATGCCCGCCCATTCAGACGCGGTGACCGGGCCCAAAATAGACAACTGGCTTTTCACCACTGATTTAGGAATAGAGGCACTTTCGCCACCGCGAAAGACCAAAAATGAGCCAATCCAAAACAGCACAAATAAAACGCCGCCCACAACAGATGCTGCATAAAACCAATACAGCCATTGAAACAGGTATTGTTCCTGGGGCGGCAACATTCCGAAAATCACAAAGTTTACGGATTTACTGCTGAGGAAAATGCCGGAAAACAAGCTCAACCCGCTGACCAAACTAACCGACAGCTGAGGTGCTACGCTTTTGGCGGTCTTTTTATCCATGGAATTTAACAAATCGGTCAAAAACGGCGTCATGATCGCGGTCCGGCCATTGGTGGTCGGAATAATCGGCGTCAAAAAGGCCCCGGTGATAAACAGGGAAAAGTTATACCAGTACTTATTCGCCGGGCCGACCCGCAACAACAACAGCAACATGCGATAGCTGAGACCCGACACAGAGATCACGGCACTTAAGCCCAAAATGCTCAGCGCCATAAAGAAACTGTCTGAGGCAAAGCCTTTTAGGGCGATTTCCGGCGGGGCAATGCCCATCAAAATCGCACACAATACGGCAAACAACGCCGGAATGAAGTCCGGTAACAAGCGAAAAACCCACATCATCACCGTGGCGCTGATGATCGAAATCAAATGCACGGCCTGAACGTTGGGCAAATCACCATACGTGCTGAAATAAAAATAGGTCGCCAAAGGCGTCAGAAATGTCAAAATCCACCCCAGCACCAAACGGGGACTTTCGACTGTTTTGCTAACGGTCAGCCACTCCTGAGAACTGTGTTGTTTGCCGCCTTCGACAAAGCGGCCGCTGAACGACGCCAACAGGCGGTCGCGAAACGCTTTAAATTTCGTCAGGTTTTCCAAAGCAATTCGCGGCAGCACGATGACCTTAGAAGGTTCCGTTGCAACCACCGTGGCGACATAAGTATCCAGGCCAATCGCCGCTTCTTCGCCCAAAAAACCACCGCTGAGAACCACGCCCTCGCCGCTGCCCTTATCATCGCCACCGACTTTAAAAGAACCACTGACAATCAAAAAAGACTGCGCTGCTGGTTTGCCCAAAACATGCAATTCTTCACCCGCTTTAAGCTCGCGTATTTTGACGTGAGGCAGCACGCGGGCAAGGTCCGCTTTGGGACAAAAGCCAAAAGCGGGTTCTGACATAATGTAATGGGAAATGGATTCCATCGTTTGTGAGGTCACGATTTGTCTCCAAAAATATAGCGGAAGAAATTATTCAGGGTGCGAATAAAGTTAGGGTTCATACGTTCAACAAATTCAGCCTGAGCCAAAGCTTTTGCGGCCCTGGTCCCCATGGCTTCAAGACAAGCCTGATCGTCCGCCGTAAATTCACCATCAATTTTGTTCRAAGCCTGAGCCGCGCCGATGACCTCACCATCCAAGGTGTGCACCGGGACGCACAAAATATTGCGGGTTTTAAACCCCAGAGATTTGTCTGATTCKTGATTAAAACGGGGGTCCGCATAAGCATCATTCAAAATTATACTTTCGCGGGTTTGAAACGCGTGCCCGGCCAATCCAGCATCGTTGGGCATGCGGATTTCCGCCGTGCCCAAGCCCATTGCGGACCGTGTAAACAATTGATCGGTTGAGGGATCATTAAGRAACAAACTGGTGCGTTCGCAATGGGTTTCTTTGGCCGTAATGTCCAAAATAACATCCAACATGATGTCTAAATCACGAATGTCAACAATCGCATCTTCAAGATCAGACAACATCTCGGTGCGCCGCAGGGCGCGAGATTTGATCGGTGCATTTCCTGTCGAAGTGTTCATAAGCTTAAAGCCCACCTGATTAATAATAAAGGAACGTCATAGCCTGTTTCAGGCGAGACTTAAGTGTTTCTTGGTTAGCCCAACGTTCCATTGAGACATCCCCCGTGCGAAATTCACGATAAAGCGTATTATTTTGCATGTGATGGTACACAGATGCCCAGTTTGGATAAGGCTTAAACCAATCGGAATAACGAGCTTGTAATTCGCTCAAAGACCGTTCGTTTTGGTTTTGCTTCGCCCGTGTTTTTTTCAGCTGTCCATCGGATTGATAAGTATAAGACGGTGGCCGTGGAGTCATCAAAATCAGCACTGATTTTTGAAAATCCCGAGTTGTGCGTTTGGAAAACAGAAACTGTAAACCGGGAATATCTTGCAAGAAAGGAACGCCATCCCGCGTACGTTCTGTTTCCTTTTCGCTGAGGCCACTGAGAATCAAGGTTTCCCCAAAATTCATGACAACATTGGCGCTCACCGTTGTTTTTGACGTATCAATACGCAAAGTGAACGTTACCGAACTGGTGTTGGGTGTGGTCAAAAAGGTGCGTTCCGCAACTACGTTCAATTTGATGCGACCATCTTCTAAAAACTCCGGCAACAAAGCCAATTTCACACCAATTTCTTTTTGCACCTGAACCGTAGAGCCATCGCCGTTGTTACCACCGACCGCCGCCGCATCGACTTCGACGCCGGAMAAGAATTCCGATTGTTCGCCCGRCAACGCCACCAAAGTCGGACGGGCCAAAATTTCATTTCGGCTGGTATTGGAATTGGCGATATTTAAAGAGTAAGTAATCGCAGGAATGTTAATCGCACGGGTGATTGTCTTGGTTGTGTTACCTGGCGACGAGACATTACTGCTTGTATAAGATAACCCCGTCGTCACATCGCCGCCAAACTGCAAGGTTAACCCGTTCAAAAGATTAACGCCCTTGGATGTTGTGATGTCTTCTTCGGTGCGGATAATGACCACGTCGACGATGACCATTCTATAGGGGTCGTCTTCGACGATGTCTTCTTCTTCGTTGTTCAGTTCGGCAATCCATTCGGCGGGTTGATCGCCGGGATTGTCTTCACCATCCGTATTGACTTGATCGCGTGATGGCGTGCGCCGTGTTGGGGCGGCACGCGTTTCGAGTTGAGCAACGTCAACCGCCTGTACCGGCGAAGCCTTGGCGGCGGTATCAATCAGGCGCGCCCGGTCATGCATGGCCGCCCAAGACGCCAAGCGATCTTCGATATTACCAGATTTTTGAACATCGCCCGTTAAGGCTTCGTATTCGGACAAATACTGTTGAGCTTCTTCGTCATTGCCCAAAGCCGCCATCACCATGGCCGAGGCCTGTAAAGCCTTTGGTGTATCGGGGGCAACTTCGCGCATTTTTTCCAAAACGGCGGCGGCCATTTCAGGGTCTTTGGCGTAATATGACGAGACCGACATACTGTATAAAATTTCGGGATCGTTGTCTTTATAGAGGATAGCTTCAGAGAAAAATTCCTGAGCGCCCGCAAAATCACGCTGATCCATACGCAACAATCCAGAATAATAATAAGCGAGCCAATTGCTCGTATCATACTGAATGGCCAGTTGGTAACCTTGTTCGGCCAAGGGGAAAAACGTAATATCGCCTTTTAAAGCCATCAAGTGATACGCAAGACCATTCAACAGTTGCAGGGATGAATTGGTGATATCAAGCTTCAAAGCTTTGTTAAACTGTGTAGACGCCCCGGCAAAATCGCCATCCTGAATAAGCTCAGCACCCACCTTGGCGATTGTAATGGCTTCGCTTTCCACTCTGTTTTCAGAGGTCGATGCGGTTGACGTGTTCGTAAATCCGGAATTACTTGAACATCCCGCCAGACCGGCAAGGGCAGAAAAGGCAATCAAAGCCACCGCGGTTTTTTTAAGCATCGCTTGCTTAGACATCATTTATTTCCGTCCATTTGGCGATACTCAATCGCATTCTTTGTAAAATATTGCACGGCCCCTTGGTGAAACGGCACGTAAATACCTTCGTTGACCATACTGTTCACCGCAGCCGATTTTAAGGCGACATGTTTATCCTGAAAAGCCGTAATGTCTGCAAAAAGCGCCGCCGCGACCTCAGCCACCGTGTTCGACTTGACCCGGTCTACGGTAACCAGAACGGCCTTGGTGCCAATGGTTTGAACGTCGACATCGTTGCTGGCGTACATGCCGCCCGGAATGACTGTGGCTTCTAAAAAGGGCGCGGCTTCTTTTAGTTTGGCCACAACTTCGTCCGACATGGCAATAAAGCGGCCGCCGCAATTGTTGATCATGTTGTCATAAAATTTCGCGGGAATGCCCATGGCCTGAATCAACACGTCAACTTCATCGGCACAAAAAGCTTTGCCCATTTTTGAGGTCGACAATTCGCCAACGGATTCAAAATCGTCTTTGCGCCAATCCATGACTTTAAACAGTAAATCAGAAAAATCGCGTTTACCTGAGCCTAGGTTACCGATGTTAATGCGCGAGCCCAAGACGTCGTCAAGAGTTTGAATATCGGAATCTGCGCGAACAACGATGCCCACGGGGTTGTCGTATAGCGAAGCAATAATGCGCAAGCCCGGCATGGGACCAGCGGCCTTAAACACACCCTGCCCATTCGCCGCCATAAAGGCCAAATCCGCACGGGTAATGGCCACGTCCAATTCACCAGAACGCAACGCTTGAATATTATAGATCGAACCGCCCGTTGGATACGTCAGGCACCGAATCAGGTGGTCATCACGATTTTTATTAATCAGGGAACAAATGCCTTGGCCGACCGGGTAATACACGCCACGGGTCGAACTTGTCCCCAATGCGACAAATTTGCCATCGGCGAAAGCCGCCGAATTAAAGCCTAAACTTAAGCTGAACACTGATAATACAAAGGCGAGTAAAACACGCAACACAGACATAACCCACTCCGGGGCTATTCAATCGTATTGCCCCTCCCTCTTTCGACACGGCAAAGGCTCACGCGAAAGTATCGCCTAATATACTGATTAGGCATGACTTTACAACCTTTTTTACCTTCATATCCCTAGTCTAAAAGCATGAGGTTCACCCCAAAACAAGCCCCTGAGAAAAACTTACTAAACCCGCAGGGGTTTTTCTCGTTTAAGCTGTCGCCTGCCCCACCTGATTGGGCGCTGTTGGTTTTGACGGCCTAAAGTCCTCTTCATAACAATGTTGGCCCGGCGAAGAAGATAAAGACCACCGTGAATTCAAACCAAAATCGTTACCGTCAAGATCGGCTGTGCATGTCTTTCCAACCACTTTAAAGCCGCAGTTGCATTTTTAACGTATTTTCAGGAACTGTTTCGTCACATTTTGCCTTGAATATACGCCTCGTCCCACCATCTAAAAAAGAGCAAAACAAACACACTTTCGCACTTTGAGAGGGTTGCATTTTGCGTCTGCGGATTGGATTGGATTGAGCATTTTTGGTTTGAAGAGGTCCCCTTATGTTAAAGATACCTCAACCCCGTGTTATTATTATTGATGATGATGGGGCTGTTCGAAATTTGATTTCGGCGCTTTTGGTGGCGTGCGATTGTGAAGTTGTCGGCCAAGCCGCAACGGGCAAACTGGGGGTCGATCTTTACAAAGAACAAAAACCCGACCTTGTGCTTTTAGATGTGCAAATGCCGGAAATGGATGGCCTGCAAGCCTTAAAGAAAATCTTGAACGTTAATAATGATGCAATGGTTGTTTTGCTGACGGGTCTGGACAACACCCTCGTCGCCGAAAACGCTTATTTATCTGGGGCCAAAGGCTATATTCGCAAGGATTTAGAACTCGCCGAATTGAAAAACCGCATTCTTGAAGAGGTGGGCAAGATCAAGCCACATTAAAAAATAACTTTGATGCAAAAGAATAAAAATAAGGCCGAACAAAACGATTTAAAAAAGTCCAGTCCCCTGCCCAGCTTGACTTGGGCGTTTGTGCTGGTCGGGTTGGTTTGTGCCTATTTTGCCTATCATCAAGTCAAACACCAACAGCTCAACACGGCCCAAAACGTTTTGCGTCAATTGGGCCAACAAGTTGCCATTTCTTTGGGCCAGCATTTAAAAGCCAATGAAAGCGCCTTAACGTCAATTTCCGCACTGTTCACCGGATTTAAGCAGGTTTCCAGGCAACAATTTAAAACCTTTATATCCATGGCGTTGGCCGATAATGAAGCCATACAGGCCTTGGAATGGATACCGCGGGTTCCCAACATTGCCAGAGACACATTCGAACAGGCGGCCGTAGCAGATGGGCTGAAGGATTTTTCCTTTGTTCAGCTTAAAGACGGCCGCATGATAATCGATCAGGACCGCCCCCAATATTACCCCGTATTTTTTGTCGAGCCTCTGGCGGGCAACCTCAAAGCTTTGGGCTTTAATCTGGCCTCTAACCCGGTGCGCAAAGCGGCTTTGGAACAGGCTCGTGATACGGCTTCGATTGTATCCAGCGCGCGCATCACCTTGGTTCAAGAAAAAAGCAAACAAGCGGGCATCGTTGTCTTTTCGCCCATTTATGCGGGCCCGACCCCGGCCTTTGTTAAAGAACGCCGCCAAGCCTTAACGGGATTTTCCTTAGGCGTGTTTCGCATTGGCGATCTTTTGAAAGCCTCGGTTTCCCAATCGGTCTTAGATCACAACTTGACCATCGCGCTGTACGACTTGATGGATACAAAAAACCCCACCGCCTTGCACCTCATTGGCTTTGACGACGAAACCCCGTCTCCCCGCAAAGAAGACCTGTTGCAAAAGCAGAATTATCAGCATCTTTTCAGCTTTGGCGGACGCCAGTGGCAATTGATTGTCAGCCCCAAATCGGGAATCTTAGAAATCCCCCATGAATTTCTGCCGGCCTTTGTCAGTGTGGCGATCTTTATGATCATTGTCCTGTCGGGAACGTTTGTTCAAATGATCGTTAAAAGTAAGACTTTTGCCGAACAATTGGTCATTGAACGCACCACACAATTGCAACAGGCCAAAGAAGAAGCGGAAACAGCAAACAACACAAAATCAGAATTTCTGGCCARTATGAGCCATGAAATCCGCACCCCCATGGGCGGCGTCATTGGCCTCGCGGAATTGCTTTTGCGAAGCCCGCTGACCTCTGAACAGCTTGATTGGGTGCAAAGTTTAAACAAATCGGCAAACAACCTTTTAAGAATTTTAAATGAGATTTTGGACCAGTCAAAACTGGAAGCCGGAAAACTGGATATTTGCCCCATAGATTTTCATTTGAGATCCTTTGTCAAAAACACCGTGCAATTGTTTGCCCCGTCGATAAAAGCCAAGGGGCTTTCCATTGACGTTATTTTTGCCAAGGACCTTCCCATCGGCGTTTGTGCCGACCGCATGCGTATAGGGCAAGTTTTGGGAAACCTTTTAAGCAACGCGGTTAAGTTTTTAAATAAAGGGCAAATTACCGTCTATATCAAACACCAACATATTGATAACGATCAGATTATTTTACATTTTTCCGTTTCCGATAATGGCATTGGCATGATCCCATCGGTTCAGGAAAAGCTGTTTTTAAGCTTCGTACAGGCGGACAGTTCGACCAGTCGTGAATACGGCGGCACCGGGTTGGGGTTGTCGATTTCCAAACAGCTTGTGGAACTTATGGGCGGGGAAATTGATGTTGAAAGTATTCCCGGCGAAGGCTCGACCTTTCATTTCACCGTCTTGTGTTCAAAATCCACAAGCGACGTCGAAGCCATTGAATACGCCTTTAATAAAAATCGCTGGAAAAGTGCGCGCTCTTTGAAGGTGTTGTTGGCCGAAGATTTCGACATCAATCAGCAATTAATTTCGACGATTTTTCACAATCTAAACCATACCATCACCGTAGCCGAAAATGGCCGTGTGGCCGTCAATTGTGTGAAAGAAGATGATTTTGACATCATTTTAATGGATATCCGCATGCCGGTCTTAAATGGCTTGGATGCCACCACCATCATTCGCGCGATGAAAGGATCAAAAGCAAAAACCCCGATCATCGCGCTGACCGCCGATATCGTCACCGAAAACATTCAAAAATACAAAGCCGCAGGAATTGACGATGTTTGCGGAAAACCCATTGAATTGGCTGTATTGTTAACATCGATCAATCAACAACTGGGCGAAAAAATTCACACCCAAGTTTCAACACCGCCGGTTGCGTTGGTTACCGATTCAACAGAGCCTCTGGTCAAAGCCCCTCCCCTTTACAGCACGTTTGAAGAGCTTCTCGCACAAGCCACAAATCTTGCCGACCAACACCCCAGAAAAGCCGCCCAGCCCATGGGCATGGAAGAGATTCCCGCCGAAGTCTTTGCCAACCTGATCAGCGCCTATGAAGTTAGCCTGCTGGAACAATGTACTGATTTAAAGTCTGGCCTTAAACACCTCAACCAAAGGCCTTCGGATGTGGATCTTAAAGACAGTTTGCGGACCTTGGCCCACACCCTAAAGGGGTCTGGGAAAATGTACGATTACGCCCTTGTGAGCACTATTTCTGAACAGACCGAAAAGCTTTTAAAAGGCCCAAAACCCATCGATCAAAACGGCCTTAAAGCCCTTAATCATCAGGCCCAGGCCTTATATTTAATCGCCAGCAAACACATATCAGGGGACGGAGCCCAAGCGGGCGCCCTGTTGCTGAAAGGTTTAAACCTCGCTGGTGTTTAGGTCAGCCCCTAATCCACGACAACAAACTGACCCATCATACCCGCGTCTTCGTGTTCCAAGATATGGCAATGATGCATGTAATACCCGTTGGGGTCCGCATACGGCCCCGTTGGCATCAAGATTTTCACCGTTTCACCCGATCCCACAACAACCGTATCTTTAAATCCAGATTCCAGCGGTGACGGCAGCCGGCCGTTTCTAAACAGCACTTTAAATTGGGTATTGTGTACGTGCATGGGGTGCAACATTGGGGAGTTGTTGGTGAAAGTCCAAATTTCATAGGTGTTCTTTTTCAAACGGAAATCGACCCGGTTCATATCCATGGTGGCCCCGTTGATGGTAAAGCCGCCACCAGATTGGCCGCCGCCCATCATGCCACTCATGCCACCGCCCATCATGTTGCCCATACTCATGTTCAAATCCAAATGGCGATTTTCGGCGATGTTGACGTTGGACCAGTCCGCAAGGTGCACAAGACGGCTGGGCGTTTTATGTTCGCTGGGCTTTGCGTCCGTGGCATCGATGAACAAAATATCCATTTGCCCGTCTAACCCCATCATCCGCATTGGCCCATGGTTGACGTTTCCGGCGCCCTTTAAGCCTTGTAAAATGACCTGTTTGCGATCGGATACATCGACCAAAATCTCAAAACGTTCCGCTGGCCCCATGTTTAATTGCTTGACCGTCACAGGTTTTTCCAACATCCCCCCGTCGGACGCAATCACCTGAAAAGGCCGACTGTCATTAAACGCCAAGGCATAAAAACGAGCGTTCGAAGCATTGGTCACCCGCAAACGCAACAAGGTCTTTTGGGCTTTCAACAGGGGCGAAATGACGCCGTTGACCATGACGGTTGAGCCATGTTTGCCCAACATCAAGTCCGGCATTCTGGTGATATAACGAAACGACCCATCGTCATTAAAGTCACGATCTTGAATAATCACCGGCAGATCATCCACACCATATTCGCGCGGAATATCCAAAGCATCGGTTTCATCATCATCAATAATCAAAGGCCCGGCGAGACCAAAATACACTTGTTCCGCCGTTTTGTGATAGGTATGGGAATGGTAAAACAAGGTCGCTGCAGGCTGGATAATTTCAAACTTTGAAACCAAGCTTGCTTTGGGCTTAATCATCTGGTGCGGCCCACCATCCATATTGGCCGGTAAAATCATGCCATGCCAATGCACCGTTGACGTCACATCCAAATCGTTGGTGGTTTTGATCGATATAAAATCGCCGCGTCGCACCCTTAACATTGGCCCTAAATAAGAGCCGTTATAGCCCAGCGTCGGCGTCATGCGGCCGTTCAGGAATTCCGTTTGACCCTGTTGAATATTCAACGAAAATGAAATATTTTTGCCATCACGCACACCACTGGCCAACGGCGGCACCTGAAACAAACGCTGCGGTGAAGCCGCCCATGCCCCACTGATAAAAGGCGAGCTCAACAAAGCCAAACCAGCCGTAGAATAACCTAGCGTTTTCAAAAAATGGCGACGATTTAAGGGATCATTTACAGTCATGGGGAGGCCTTTCCAGTTCAATGTTCAATGTGAAAACAGACTATTGCATAAGTTTGTATCCCAAGTATGTCTGACCACCTGATTATTGTAACCGTGCGTAACGCGCGCCCACACACAAAAAGCCGCCCTGAACCGAGCCTTTGAACCGAGCCTATGAAGAGGGTAAATTGCGCGTGATGATGCGTGGCGCCGGGTGAATTCTTAACGTTCTTTCACTCATCAAAAAGGTCAAGATTGGGGCGAAAATAAAGGATTAAGGTTACTTACTTTCGAAGGCTGTGGCCTTTACTTGCCCCTTGTGATGGCTGTCGCAGTGTTATATAAATAAATACGCAAATATAGTGCTCAATACGCTTAATTTACGATAATATGTGCGATTCTTAGCACACGGGGCCAAAGGTTCTCGCTGGCCGGGCCTCAATCTAAAAACATCTGAGAGTACGCTGTGAATACGCTGTGATTTACAGATCATTTTGTCGAAGACACCATCCATTAAAAGGGAATGTACAGTGATATTGCACCGGGGTTTGTTATCGCTTTCCATACTGTCGTTGATCGCCTTTTGTGCCGTGGCGAAGGCCTCAACGTTGGAAGATGTGAAAGCAAAGGGCTATATTCAATGCGGCGTCAGCAATGGATTGCCGGGATTTTCTAACCCGGATGAAGACGGCCATTGGTCAGGTCTGGACGTGGACATGTGCCGCGCGGTTGCTGCTGCAGTGTTGGGAGATGCCCAAAAAGTCAAATTCACCTCTCTTTCCCAAAAAAACCGCCTTTCCGCCCTGCAATCGCATGATATTGATATTTTATCGCGCACGACCACCCACACGCTTATGCGCGATTCCTTGTTAGAT
>NVTL01000016.1 GCA_002401565.1 Rhodospirillaceae bacterium | reverse complement strand
TACGGCTAAGCGCCGCTGGGCTTCTTGGAGTTCGGCCTGCAAGTCACGTCTGCAATATAATTCGTACGTCTCGTTCCAACCTGTTAGGGCCGTTTCAAGGTCAGTATCTGGGCGAGCAAAAAAAGCATGCTCAAAAACGCGAGAACTTAAAAGTTCATCGAGGATTATTCCAAATCCAGCTTCCTTGATGTGGTCCTGAAAAGTGTCCGTGTCAAGACCCGGTTGCCCGGACAGTGTCTTTAGAACTTCTTGGCGAAGGTTGTCAAGAGAAACCGCCCCAAAGGCAAGGCTTCCGAGTCTTTCGCCGACCTCGTCAAACAACTTAGGGTGCCCCAACAGAACCGCCAGCAAAATTTCTTCTCGCGACCTATACAAGTCTACTTTAGCCGCTTTCACCGCCATATGCTTGGCATCGCCTTCAAAGACTTGGGCTTTGGCGCCCTTTTTGGTCCATGCTCCGCGCTTTCCTTGGGGCTGCCATTTGGGGCGTTCGGTGCGGCCAAGGCTCCACACCTTATCTTTATAAGCCGATTGAAAATGCGAACGCACGGTGGCGTCTTCAATACGTTTGACGTGGTCTTCCAACCGTTTTTGCAAGGCGGCGCGGCCTTCGGGGGTATCGGTTGGGCCAGCGGCCACTTCCCTATCCCATAACAATTGCGATAGGGGCTTGGCAGCATCGATGACCTCTTGAAAGGCTTCGGCGCCGTGTTTTTGCACCAAACTGTCGGGGTCTTCACCGTCTTCTAGGCTGGCAAAACGCAAGCCCACGCCCGCACGCAACAATCCCAAAGCCCGTTCGGCTGCCCGCAAAGATGCCCGCACACCCGCTTTATCGCCATCAAAGCACAATACGGCTTCGGGCAGGATTTTCCACAATTCGCCAATTTGGTCTTCGGTCAGGGCGGTCCCCAACGGGGCCACCGCCCCTTCAAATCCCGCTTGGTTCAACACGATCACGTCCATATAACCTTCGGCCACCACCAAGGTCTGTCCGGCGCGTGCGGCGACTTGGGCAAAATCCATGGCATATAGTAAGCGGCCTTTGTGAAACAGGTCGGTTTCCGGGCTGTTGAGATATTTTGCGGCTTTGGCTTGGGAATCCATGATGCGTCCGCCAAAGGCCACCACCCGACCCCGGCGATCCAAAATGGGGAAAATCACCCGGCCGCGAAAGCGTTCATAATAAGAGCCATCATCGCGTTTTAAAACCAGCCCGGCGGCTTCCAGTTCGGGGCCTAAAATGCCCAAGGCTTTCATGGCCGATTGCAGGCTATTGTTTCGTTCCGGGGCAAATCCCAAGCGGAACTTGCCAATGGTCCGGTCCGTCAAGCCGCGATTGCGCAGGTACGCCAACGCCTGCGCCCCCGAAGTCTGGCCGAGCTGGCTTTCAAAATAAAGGCATGCGGCTTCGACCACATCATATAAAGTCTTTTTGCGTTCGGCACGGGCACGTTCTTCGGGGCTGTCTTGGGGCACTTCCATGCCCGCCTCGCCGGCCAATTTATCGACGGCTTCGCGAAAATTCAGGCCTTCGGTTTCCATCACAAAATCGAAAGCCGACCCGTGGGCGCCGCAGCCGAAACAGTGATAGAATCCTTTTTCTTCGTTGACCGTGAACGAAGGTGTTTTTTCTTTGTGGAACGGGCACAGGCCTTGGTGTTCGCGGCCTTTTTTGGTTAGGCGCACACGCCTGCCCACCACACCGGCTAAGCCGATGCGGTCGCGCAAGTCATCTAAAAAGCGCGACGATATTGCCATGCGGCCCCTTTAAACGATGTATAATTGTCTACTAGTTACCGCAAATTTTGGCTTTGACGACGCCACTGGCCTTGCCAAAATCCATGGACCCCGCAAAGCGTTCTTTTAACGCGGCCATAACCCGGCCCATGTCTTTCATGGATGTGGCTTCTAATTCAGTCATGATTGCGTCAACGGCGGCTTTGACTTCGCCTTCGCCCATTTGTGTGGGCAGGAAGCTTTCGATCACCGTAATTTCCAAGGCTTCACGTTCCGCCAATTCCGGGCGGCCGCCTTTTTCGTACATTTCGATGCTGTCGCGCCGTTGTTTGATCATGGATTGCATCATGGACAAAATTTCGTCATCTGTGATGCCGACCGTATTGCCTTTGGATCGGGCCGCGATGTCTCTGTCTTTCATGGCGGCCAGGATCAAACGCAGAGTTGCCAAGGGAATCGTATCCTTGGCCCGCATGGCATTTTTCATCGTTTCTGTAATTTGGTCGCGAAGCATTGAAATTCCTCTCAAAATCCCACTATTTGGGGTCAACCGCTCATATTATTTTGGGCCCATCCCAAAGCGGCTTGTAAAGAAAGGGAGCAGATTAGCCCAAAACGCTCTTAAAGGCAACTTGGAAAAACTTTGCAAGGCATTGGAATTAAACAGTTTTTTTATAATTCTGAGTCTTGACGTAGGGCCAATATTCCCGTAAACACACACAAATCGCCGTTTTGCGTTAGGGACTGCACACATCAGCCCCCAAATACAGTTCGGTTTGTCCCCATCTGACCTTGAGGATCGCCACCATGGCCGAGACCCAGACGCCCACCCCCACCAATTTGGAGGGGACGAGTCCTTCTGCGCCRAACACATCATCAGGTCATATGAACACCACCCGACCCGCCGGATGCAACGCCGCATTGGTCCTTGCCGATGGTTCTGTGTTTTGGGGACGCGGTGCTGGGAAAGAAGGCGTGGCCTTGGGCGAAGTCTGTTTTAATACGGCCATGACGGGTTACCAAGAAACCATGTCTGATCCGTCTTATGCCGGACAAATCATCACCTTTACGTTCCCCCACATCGGCAATGTCGGCACAAACTTCGAAGACGTTGAAAGCGATGCCCCGGCTGTGCGCGGCTGTGTTTTGGCCGCCGACATCACCGATTCTGCGAACTATCGCGCCAATTCAAACTTTAATGACTGGTTGATCGCCAACGAACTTGTGGCCATCAGCGGCATCGATACCCGCCGCCTGACACGGCGTATTCGCGATGGCGGAGCCCCCAACGGCGTGATTTTGCACCTCAGCCACGACGATGTGAACGGCAGCGGCGTCGACACCGATGCTCTGGTCACCATGGCGAACAACTGGCCCAGCCTCGAAGGCATGGACTTAGCGCAAGCCGTGACGTGCAAAGAAAGCTATGAATGGGTCGAAACCGAATGGACGTTGGAAAACGGACACGGTTGCCAAGAAAACCCCAAGCACCACGTGGTCGCCGTTGATTTTGGCGCCAAGAAAAACATTCTGCGGTGCCTGGCAAACTCCGGCTGCCGCGTCACCGTGGTTCCGGCMTCSACMTCYGCCGAAGATATTTTGGCSYTRAAYCCWGACGGYGTRTTCCTRTCCAACGGWCCSGGCGAYCCGGCGGCAACAGGCAAATACGCCGTGCCGATGATCCAAGACCTTATTAAAAGCGGCAAGCCGTTGTTTGGCATTTGTTTGGGCCATCAAATGTTGTGCCTCGCCGTTGGCGCCACCACCCACAAAATGCACATGGGCCACAGGGGTGCCAATCACCCGGTCAAAGATTTGCAAACGGGCAAGGTGGAAATCACCAGCCAAAACCACGGTTTTGTGGTGGACGCCGACAGCCTGCCCGAAGGCATCACCCAATCGCACGTCTCCTTGTTTGACGGAACGTTAGAAGGCATCAGCCTCGACAACCACCCAGTATTTTCCGTCCAACACCACCCAGAAGCCAGCCCCGGACCCATGGACAGCCATTACCTGTTCGATCGGTTTGTGGCTTTGATGGAGGGGTGATGGTTTTACGTCCTAGAATAACAAAAGAAACCCCTCAATTTTCAGGGCAAATACTATGTTTTTTGCATTACTATTATGCTCATACGAGCCTGCATGTACTTTCACCCGCAGACATTTACGAGGCTATTAATTCAAACAATCACAGAATGTCAGAAATATCTCTAAATAATCTTCAGAATAATAAAGTCATTGAACACACTGAGGCATTTACTGAGGAAAATGACAGTTTCTGGGGATATATGATTACTCAAAAGGGTATAGAAATTGTAGAAAAATGGAGTGATGAAGATTACAACCGTATTGCCGAGGGCATTGTTTTCGAAGATATGTCCCAAAACACGATAGAGATTCCAGCATCGGACCGCATAGTAACCTTATCGGATAACCAAGCAAAAGAGGCCAAAGAAAACATCAATCACGCCATTGAGGAAATTGAGAAAGAAACATTTTTTGGTAACCAATGGGTTCCTGAGAAAAATGCTCTTATCAAAACTCTAGAAGCTGGTAAAGAATATCTTGATTCGAAAGCGATTGATCATCGCATTGGAATGATGATGCTTGTTGAGCCTTTGCAAAGGTTCGTCGAAAAATACAAAGAAGAAGCCATTAACGAAGGTGTCCGAGGCATCATTAAAGGCGTCATCGCGTTCCTTATTTCACTTCTAAAACAAACCGGATAACTGACATGCCAAAAAGAACAGACATTAAAAGCATTCTCATTATTGGGGCGGGGCCTATTGTTATTGGGCAGGCTTGTGAGTTTGATTATTCGGGCGCTCAGGCTTGTAAGGCTTTGCGCGAGGAAGGTTACCGGGTGATTTTGGTGAATTCCAATCCCGCGACCATCATGACCGACCCCAATATGGCGGACGCGACTTATATTGAACCGATCACGCCGGAATTCATTGAACGCGTGATCATCAAAGAAAAGCCGGACGTGATTTTGCCCACCATGGGCGGACAGACCGCGTTGAACGCGGCTATGGCCTTGGCCGAAAACGGCTGCTTGGAACGTCACAATGTTGAACTGATCGGCGCCAMSGCSRAGTCCATTGCAAAAGCCGAAGATCGTCAATTGTTTAAAAACGCCATGACTAAAATCGGTCTGGGCACGCCCCGTTCCGCCGTGGTTAAAACGTTAGAAGAAGGCCGCGCGGCCTTGGACCAAGTCGGCCTGCCCGCGATCATTCGCCCCAGTTTCACCATGGGCGGCATCGGCGGCGGCATTGCTTATAACATGCAAGAATTTGACGAAATCGTATCGGGTGGCTTAGCCGCATCGCCGGTTCATGAAGTTTTGGTCGAGCAATCCGTGCTGGGCTGGAAAGAATATGAAATGGAAGTCGTGCGCGATAGTGCCGACAACTGCATCATCATTTGTTCCATCGAAAACATCGATCCCATGGGCGTGCACACGGGCGATTCCGTCACGGTTGCGCCTGCCCTGACGCTGACCGATAAAGAATATCAAATCATGCGCAACGCCAGTCTGGCGGTGTTGCGTGAAATCGGTGTGGATACGGGTGGATCAAACGTACAATTCGCCGTAAATCCCGAAGACGGCGAATTGATCGTGATTGAGATGAACCCACGGGTGTCACGTTCATCAGCCTTGGCATCCAAAGCCACCGGGTTCCCCATCGCCAAAATCGCTGCCAAGCTTGCGGTTGGTTACACTTTGGATGAATTGAAAAACGACATTACGGGCGGTGTCACCCCGGCCAGCTTTGAGCCCACCATCGATTACGTGGTCACAAAAATCCCGCGTTTCACATTCGAAAAATTCCCCGGTGCTGATCCACATTTGACCACCGCCATGAAATCAGTGGGTGAAGCCATGTCGATTGGCCGCACGTTCCAAGAATCTCTGCAAAAGGGTCTGTGCAGCATGGAAACGGGCTTAACGGGCCTGAATGATATGCAAATCGAAGGCGTTGATCCCGACAGCACCCCTGAAAATGTGAATGTGGACGCCATCATCGCAGCCCTTGCCAAACCAACCACCGACCGATTGTTGGTGATTGCTCAGGCGTTCCGTCATGGTCTTAACGTCGATCAAATCAACAAAGCTTGCCATTACGAACCCTGGTTCCTGCGCCAAATCGAAGGCATTGTGAACGCCGAGGCTGATTTAATTGCAAACGGCCTGCCCACGGACGCGGTTGAGCTTTTGAAATACAAAAAGATGGGCTTTTCGGATGATCGCTTGGCCGAACTGACCGAAGTTCTGCCCAGCAAAGTGTCCAGCCGCCGCATAGCATTAGGCGTGCGCCCAGTTTACAAACGCGTGGACACCTGTGCCGGAGAATTCCCGTCCAAGACTCCGTATATGTACAGCTGTTACGAAGGCGATGGCATCAATCCACCAGAATGCGAAGCCGAAGTCACCGACCGTAAAAAAGTTGCGATTTTGGGCGGCGGACCAAATCGCATCGGCCAAGGCATCGAATTTGATTATTGCTGCGTTCATGCGGCCTATGCTTTGAAAGATTTGGGCATCGAAGCCATTATGGTGAACTGCAACCCAGAAACCGTGTCGACCGATTACGATACGTCAGATCGTTTGTATTTTGAACCTCTGACCATCGAGACCGTCATCGAACTTATTCGCCGCGAACAAACCAGCGGTGAGTTTTTAGGGGTTATCGTTCAATTTGGCGGACAGACTCCGTTGAAATTAGCGAACGCCTTGGAAGCCGCAGGCATTCCGATCCTTGGCACCACGCCGGATTCCATCGATTTGGCCGAAGACCGCGAACGGTTCCAACAATTGCTGCACGATTTAAACTTAAAACAACCCGCCAACGGCATGGCGCGGTCTTTCGACGAAGCCGAAGCCGTGGCCGCAAAAATTGGTTTCCCGTTGGTTATGCGCCCCAGTTACGTGTTGGGCGGACGGGCTATGGAAATCGTTCACGATCATGGATCATTGGTGCGTTACCTGACGAACATTGTTCAGGCCAGCCCGGAAAACCCAGTATTGTTGGACAGTTATCTGCAGGGGGCCGTCGAAGTTGACGTGGACGCCTTGGCCGATGGCACGGGCGATGTTTACATCGCGGGCATCATGCAGCACATCGAAGAAGCGGGCATTCACTCGGGCGATTCCGCCTGTTCTTTGCCGCCATATTCCTTAAGCGATGCCATCATCGAAGACATTCGCGAACAAACCAAGGCCTTAGCCATTGCGCTAAAAGTTCAAGGTTTGATGAACATCCAGTTCGCGGTTCAGGGCACCACGGTATACTTGTTGGAAGTCAATCCACGGGCGTCTCGCACTGTACCATTTGTCGCGAAAGCCACGGGCATTCCGGTCGCAAACATTGCGGCGCGTTTGATGGCGGGTGTAAAACTGTCCACCTTTAAATTGGATGAAACACCCAAAATGAAACACGTTGCGGTTAAAGAAGCAGTCTTCCCGTTTGCGCGTTTCCCCGGTGTGGACATTATCTTGGGCCCTGAAATGAAGTCCACGGGCGAAGTCATGGGCATTGACGATACATTCGAAAAAGCCTTTGCCAAATCTCAATTGGGGGCCAGCGTCAGCCTGCCCACCGAAGGCACCGCGTTTATTTCGGTCAAAGAAGCCGACAAAGACGCGATTGTTGACGTGGCGCAAAAACTGGTCGAACAGGGCTTTAAAATTATTGCCACGGGCGGCACGGCGGATCATTTGTCGGCGAAGGGTATCGACGTTAAAAAGGTCAACAAAGTCTTGGAAGGTCACCCGCATTGTGTGGACGCTATTTTGTCCGACGAAGTGCAATTGGTGATCAATACCACGCATGGGGCTCAGGCGATTTCCGATAGCTTTACCATTCGCAGATCGGCGCTGACCAACAACGTTCCACATTACACAACGGTCGCAGGTGCTCATGCCGCCGCAGGGGCAATTGAAGCTTTGCGTGCAGGAACACTTGATGTGAAGCCATTACAAGACTATCCTTACCAGACGTTGTAACAAACGCACCCTATAATGAACGACCACGGCCCGTACCAAGCACCCTTGGCGGGCCGGGGTCTTTTAGTGATTAAACGCAAATCATCTGTATTTGCAGGAAAAGAGAAGACCATGGAAAAGATTCCAATGACCGCAGAAGGTCTGCAAAACTTAGAAGACGAATTGCGCAATTTAAAAGACAACGAGCGCTTGGCGGTCATCAAAGCCATTTCCGAAGCTCGCGAACATGGTGATTTGTCGGAAAATGCCGAATATCACGCGGCCCGCGAAAAACAGAGCTTCATCGAAGGCCGCATTAAGGAACTGGAATCCATCATCAGTTATTCCGATGTGATTGATCCCACCAAAATGTCCGGCGATGTTGTGCGGTTTGGGGCAACGATTTTGTTGGCCGACGAAGACACCGACGAAGAATCCACCTATCAAATCGTTGGGCAACACGAAAGCGATGTCGAAAACGGCAAACTTTCCGTGCGCGCTCCGTTGGCGCGCGGCCTGATCGGCAAAAGCTTGGGCGACAGCGTTGAAGTCAAAACGCCAAAGGGCTCAAAATCCTATGAAATCGTAAAGGTGGACTACGTTTAGGTCCTGACCTAATCATGACGAACATCGTCTTTCGCACCGCCACCCAACAGGATCTGGCCAGCATCATCAACATGCTTGCCGATGATCCGTTGGGGGCGTTGCGCGAAGACCCGTCCAGTTCCGCCTACGCCGACACCTTTAAAATTATCGAAGCCGATCCGCACAATCAAATCATCGTCGCAGATCAGGGCGGTGATGTGGTGGCATGTCTGCAACTCACCTTTATACATGGGCTCAGCCACACCGGGGCAACACGTGCGCAAATCGAAGGCGTGCGTGTCGCCAGCACTCAACGCGGCCAGGGCCTCGGCCAAAGGCTTTTCAAACACGCGATTGAGCTGGCCCAAGACCGAGGCTGCACATTGGTGCAACTGACCACGGATGCATCGCGTGACGATGCTCAAGCCTTCTATAAAAAACTAGGCTTCACCCCCAGCCACATCGGCATGAAGCTGGTTTTAAAATCTAAATAAAATAATTTCAATCGTGTGACTACCATCACTTATTTACGGGCGCGTGTGTCCTATAAAAAGGTTGTCGACGCTGAATGGGAAATGAATAGAAGCTTCAGGGTTGGTTCAAGGCAGAACGCCTATAAAGAGATCAACACAAACGCAGAGCCCCTTTTGAGTAGGATAAGGAATTTAGAGATGTATGACCCCGGAAACGCTTACCTCGTTGGTTTCGCTTTTAGCTTTATTGTTGCTGCAATCACCATGTTGTTCGCCAAAAAAGCTTTGGACAAACGCGGCGAAAAAACCCCGCTGACCATGGCCCACATCCGTTACACCGCAACTGCAGGCGCCGTATTGGTCGCCGCAGGAATCACCAAAATCACGGTGTTCGCTGAATTTTACGCAACCCATTCCATGTACAACCCCGTTTAAGATTTTTCTAATAATTTTCAAAGTTCCCCCCTTAAGTTTCGGTGAAACTTAAAACTAAAAAACCACCCGGTCGCTCCCCCGGGTGGTTTTTTTGTGAGGTACCATTTATTCACGATCCTTAACAAGACCTATAAAATCCTGAAGGCTCATCAGCCAAGATTGCTGTGTCAAACGGTAAGTGGAATGAAGAGATTTTGGCAAAACCAGCTGCAAGTTTTGCACTCGCATTTCTGCTGTTTGATGTTCAGATATGCCAGGCTCCAGCGTAAAAAGATGCTTTTGTGAAATGCGATCAGCTTCAGGAAGAACCTGTCGCCAGCGATCTTTGCAGGTTGATTTAGAACCCAACATCGTTAAGAGGCCATGCGGGAAAGAAACATCATGATATTCACTTATTCCAGGAAACAAAAAGTCTGGTTTCGATCTATTTTCTGTCATCGCACCCCGCGCATGATGAACGCCTTGTTGATGAAATACTTCTTCTAAATGATTTTCTAAGGCTAATCCTACGCGAGATTTACGACGATTTTGAACGCTTAACGAAAATTTTAAAAAGCCGTCAACATCCGCGCCATCAGCATTCACGAACCCCTCCTTCAGACGATCTTCGACAAGATAGCGTTCAAACCTACGAAACAATGCTTCTTCACGTTCCATCCACGAGATCAGGGCTAGGTCTGGGTCTTCTTTTGCACTTACCTCTTTCAATGTTGATCTGGCAAATTCAGAAAAAACACGTGTTGTCGGTAAGACCCCATCAAAGCGAGCAAGCATTTCATCGAAATGGCCCGTCTCAGGCTCTTCTGGTTCTAAGCCTAATTCTTCAAGAATATACCGTACAGCAAATTCCGTTTCGCCAGAAACACCCGGCTGAATTTTTTTGATTTCAAAAGCCAGTTCAAGCTGATTTTGCACGCCAAAGAGCCATGCAATTTGATTTTCTATGGTGCTGTGTGCGGGTGTGATGATAACCATCATAGAATGGTCTGGGCAGGTCGCTATAAAGACCATGTCGCCTTCAGAAGCAAGCTCACTCACCGTTGTCGTCGGAAAGTAAAGACGATATTCAGACCGTGTTGGGTGCCCTGGCCGTGATTCATACCAGCTTAAAAAGCCGTCTTCCGAGATCGCTTCCTGTTCTCCTCCAAGCCAAAGAAAGCGAGTGGGAATTTGTTTTCGATCATCTACACCTAAGATTAGTTTGAGGCTACTGACACCATTAAATTCATGCTGATGAGAACGCCTTCTGTCAACCTCTACAGCACTTAAACGCTTAACAGCAACGCCTGAAAAACTTTGTGCAAGTAAGCCCTGCGCCATCTTTAAGCAATCTTCTTCATGGAACCGTGTTCGGTTAATTCTTGTTCCAACACCCAAGGAAGCATGTGTTGGGCAACCGCCTGTACAACAGGGACGCAAACGGCATTTCCAAATTGTTTATAAGCTTGCGTATCGGAAACAGGTATTTTGAAATCATGCCCATTCAACGCATTGAAACCCATCAAACGCGCGCATTCGCAAGGGGTCAGGCGTCGCGGGTTTTGTTTAGGGCCTTGGCTAACAAGAATTTCTGAGCCATCTTTATAATAACGAGCAGAAAGCGTGCGAGAAACGCTATTTTTATCGACTAAGCCAAAGCCAAAGCCATTGCCCTTTGCCTTATGTTTGGCTGCATAATTTTGCAAATAAGCCCAAAGTTTATCAGATAATGTGTATTTACTTAAAACCCGTCCCTTTGAGCCTTCGGTAAAGGGGGGGATATTAGGTTCAGTTCCATCTTCGGGATGTAAGATGGAACTCATACGAGGACCTGAATTTTTATCCGGAATTACAAGGTTTTCAAAATTAAAGTCGTTTTGATCTCGAAATCCAACAATAAAAATGCGTTCGCGATGTTGAGGAACAAAAGATTTTGCATTAATTACACGTGTTTGCACATGATAGCCCAACTCTTCTGTCAGCGTTTTTAAGATAACTTTAAATGTATTTCCTTTGTCGTGGCTCATTAAATTTTTAACATTTTCCAACAGAAACGCTCGAGGTTTATGATGTTCGACTATGCGTGCAACATCGAAAAAAAGAGTGCCTTGGGCATCACAGTGAAACCCGTGCGCACGACCAAGTGAATTTTTCTTAGATACGCCTGCAATAGAAAAGGGCTGACAGGGAAAGCCAGCAAGCAATAAATCATGCTCTGGAATGCTTGAGGCCTCAATCTGAGTTATGTCGCCGCTTATCTCATGTCCATCATTTGGATAGTTTGCTCTGTAAGTTTGTGCCGCATATTTATTCCATTCACTTGTATACACACATTCACCACCCAGTGGCTCAAAGCCACGCCTTAGCCCACCAATTCCTGCGAAGAGATCTATAAAACGAAATTTTGAACCAATTTTTTTAATTTTGCGCGTTTGAATGATATTTTCCAAATTGCGTAGGACAACAGGACGCGGTTGACCCTCTCCTCTTTCCCAGCGATACAGCGATTCAATTGAATAGCCCAATGCCTTAGCCAACGTTTTATCTAAGGGTAAGTGGGCTTGATTTCGGAGACGGGAAAATTCTGTCTGCATATCGGATAACTCACATTCCTAATATCTGGGAACTATTTTGTCATAGCTACACTGATTAAACCTAGATGACAAGGAAATAATGAGAACAAAAAGAGAACTTACTATTCCCGAATCGGAACGCCCGGCAGGTGTTTTGTGGTTCTTACGCTTAAGGCCGATTTTACGACGTTTACGTTTKYGGCSGCSGTTAATTTTGTGGTGAGRAAGGWTTGGTATTGGTCCCAGTCRGGCGCGACGATTTTTAACAAAAAGTCGGTTTCGCCGGCCAGCATRTGRCATTCGCGAACTTCGGGCCAAGATTTAACCAAGGCTTCAAAGGTGTCCAAATCGACTTCGGACTGGCTTTTCAGGCCCACACTGGCAAAAACCGTGACGTGATAGCCCAACGCCTGTGCATTCAAATCGGCGTGAAACCCTTGGATTAAGCCCGCATCTTCTAACGCGCGCACCCGGCGCAAACACGGCGGCGCTGAAATTCCGGCGCGTTTTGCCAATTCAACGTTCGTAATGCGGMCATTTTCCTGTAAATCGTGCAAAATGCGCAGATCAATATCGTCGAGTTTCACGGCTTTGTCTTTCATTTTATTTCAAGCTCCTCTTAAACAGAGTAATTATATTACTCTTGCTCGCCAATCAAGCCTTATTGCACCAAGCCCTTGCTCCTTTTGGGGATGCCCCTTACTTTAGGGATGTTGTTTGACCGATTCTTTTGGAGAAAATTTGCGCATGTCCACCACCCACCACACCAAAGCCCTGATCGTTGGTTCCGGTCCTGCGGGTTGCACCGCTGCTATTTATGCCGCGCGGGCAAACTTAGAACCCATTATGGTGCGCGGATTGCAACCGGGTGGACAATTGACCATCACCACCGATGTGGAAAATTATCCGGGCTTTGCCGATGTGATCCAAGGCCCGTGGTTGATGGAACAAATGGAAGAGCAAGCCAAAAACGTCGGCGCGGTGATCATCAGCGATACCATCATGAAAGCTGACCTGTCCAAGCGTCCGTTTACGCTGACCGGGGACGGCGGCGACATTTATACCTGTGATGCTTTGATTATTTGCACCGGGGCCACGGCGCGCTGGTTAGGCTTAGAGTCCGAAGAAACATTCCAAGGCCTTGGCGTTTCGGCGTGTGCCACGTGTGACGGTTTTTTCTATCGGGAAAAAGAAGTCGCTGTCATCGGTGGCGGTAATACTGCGGTCGAAGAAGCCTTGTACTTGGCCAACATCGCGTCAAAGGTCACTTTGGTGCACCGCCGCGATGAATTGCGCAGCGAAAAGATTTTGCAAACCCGCCTGTTGGCTCACCCCAAAATCGAAGTCCTGTGGGATACGGTTTTGGACGAAATCGTTGGCAATGCTCCGGGTGGCGAAGGTATTCCGGGCGTGACCGGGCTTAAGCTCACCAATGTTAAAACCAAACAACAATCCGAAATCAATGTGGATGGCGTGTTCATCGCCATCGGGCACACCCCCAACACAGGCATTTTCGAAGGTCAGATCGACATGGCCGACGGCGGCTATATCATCACCAAACCGGGAAGCCCCGCCACATCGCTGAAAGGCGTTTATGCAGCGGGCGACGTGCAAGACCATACTTATCAACAAGCCGTCACGGCGGCCGGAACCGGGTGCATGGCTGCATTAGATGTTGAACGTTTCATCGCAGAATGTGAAGATTAACCAGACTTAACACAATCAGGTAAACCATGAGCGGGGAAAACCATGGATAGGCGTAATGACGGACTGGGCATATTAGACTGGGACAAGCTGCGCATTTTTCATGCGGTGGCCGAAGCCGGAAGTTTCACCCGCGCGGGCGAAACCTTAAACCTCAGCCAATCTGCTGTATCGCGTCAAATCGCCACCTTAGAAGACAGTCTTGGCGTATCGCTGTTTCACCGCCATGCGCGGGGCTTGTTGCTGTCGGAACAAGGTGAATTGTTGGACCGCACCACGCGCGAAATGTATACCAAGCTTTCGTTCACAACGGCGCGCATCATGGATACCCGCGAACGTCCGTGGGGACCCCTGCGCATCACAACAACCGTGGCCTATGGGTCGATTTGGTTAACCCGGCGCATTAAAGAGTTTTTGGAAGAATACCCAGACATTCAAGTGTCCTTGGTCTTGTCCGATGACGAATTGGATATTTCCATGCGTCAAGCCGACGTGGCCATTCGGGTGCGCCCACCAACCCAACCGGACCTTATCCAACGCCACCTGACCAAGGTCAAATACCGCATTTATGCGGCACCGCAATACATTAAACAATACGGTATGCCGCGCACGGTCGAAGAATTAGACGATCACCATTTGGTGGTTTATGGCGAAGCCGCGACCCCCCCGGTTGAAAACCTCAACTGGTTATTAGAAGTCGGCGCGGGCGAGAAAAAACGCCATGCGATATTGCGCGTCAACAACATTTACGGCATTTACCGCGCGGTCCGCAGCGGCATTGGCATCGGGGCATTACCAGATTACATGACTGGACACGCCGAAGACCTGGTTCAGGTCATGCCAGATATCGAAGGTCCCGGATTTAGCACCTATTTTGTGTATCCAGAGGAACTTCGGAACTCAAAACGCATCGGCGTGTTCAGAGATTTCTTGGTCAACCGCATTCGCCAAGACGCCCTGCCCACCGCGTAAGCCCTGATAGCCTTGATAGTCTCGCTATATTACATAAAGCTTATATAAATAAGGCAGATTGTGACGAGGCTATGCGCTGGGCGCATACCTGCCTTATCGAACGGGCGTTGGTGCATTTTCAATCGATCCCTTATGTTTAGATCAGTTGAGGCGCTTCGGCGCTTTGACTTCCGGGAATTTTTTCCGGATTGGGCTCCCAATCCCTCATCCCCCCTCCCCCCTCGGGATATAGGGATTGGTGACGTCCCACGTCTTCCCAGACGTGAAGCCTCCCTGTTAGACTTGCCCCCGGGCCTTTGGTTCGGGGGCTTTTTTTTCAAGGGTATTTAAGAATATTAGACGAGCGGGTCAAAGAAGAATTCCCGCAAAATGAAAGTATAAGGAAAAAGAAAATGCACGATCCCGCAAATGTTTATGTAATAGGCTACGCAGCTTTTTTCGCTTTGGCAGGCATCACCATGTTTTTCGCCAAACGMGCAATTGACAAACGCGGCGAAGCCACAAAATTCACCAACACCCCCATCATCGCTTGTGCCTCTGCATCCGCTATTTTGATTGCGGCTGGCGTTGCAAAAGTCACTCTTTTTGCTGATTTTTACAACAAGTATTCGATCTACACTCCGGCTTAATCCGGCGTGAGATCTGGTGAGGCCTAGCCTCCCAACCTAAATGGTCGAGTTCCACTCCCCCCGGAACTCGACCATTTTTTTATCTAATTCTTAGCGTAAGGCTTTTTGAAAACATGAATGACTTGACCCCAATCACCCCCCTTGAGCTGCATGAAAAATTAAAAGCCAATGGCGTGCGTTTGATTGATGTGCGCGAACCTCATGAATATGCCCGCGAAAGCATTTCAAAATCTGTATCAATGCCGCTTTCGGCTTGGCATACCGTCGATTTAGATCATGGCGCAGAAGAAATCACCGTGTTCATGTGCCATTCGGGTCAACGGACCACTATGTACGGTTCTGCTTTGAAGGATAAAGCTCCCGGCAAAGCTTATGTTTTAGAAGGCGGAATTTCCGGTTGGAAACGGGCCGGTTTGGGTATTGTCAACGCGGCTTGATTTAAGCCGGAAAACAGGGCCGCAAACGATCTTTGGGGAACGTCACCAAGACTTGCGTACCATGGCCTTTGTCGCTTTTGATGTCCAAACGTCCACCGTGCGTTTCAACCAACCCCACGGTTAAGGGCAAGCCCAACCCAGAGCCTTCGTGCTGACGGTCCAATCCGCTATCGACCTGACCAAAGACGCTGAGCGCGGTGCGAATTTCGGCTTCATCCATGCCAATGCCCGTATCGGCGACAGAAATCACCAGATCGCCAACTTCATTCAGCCAAGAACTGGTGATCACATCCCCACGTTTGGGCGTAAATTTCACCGCATTGCTGAGCAAGTTTAAGAAAATTTGTTTCAAGCGCCGTTCGTCTGCAAAAATGCGCGGCGTATTTTCATCAATCAAAGAACTGATGGTGATAGCATTTTGTGAGGCTTTGGGTCGGATCAGACGAATAGAGGTTTCGACCACCTCATAAATGCTGACCAATTCTTCTTGTAAATTTATGGCCCCGGCTTCAATGGCCGACACGTCCAAAATATCGTTGATTAAATCCAACAGATGCTGACCTGAATAATGGATGTCTTCGATATATTCCGCGTATTTTGCATGCCCCAGCTCGCCAAAGACTTGGGATCGGATGGCTGCGGAAAATCCGATGATGGCGTTTAAGGGTGTCCGCAATTCATGGCTCATGTTGGCCATCAGATCCGATTTTGTACGGTTGGCCGTAATCGCCTTCAGCTCCGCCGTTTTGCGTTCGGTGATATCGGTGCGGATCGAAATATACTGAAACGGCTTGCCTTTGGCATTTAACGACGGCACGATTGTGCTCATCACCCAATACGCCCGGCCGCACTTGGCCGTGTTTTTGATCTCGCCCTGCCACACATCCCCTTGGGAAATGGTTTGCCACATTTCTTTGAAAAATTCGGGGGGATGTTCGTCAGATTTAATAATGCGGTGATTTTGCCCCTGTAATTCCGTCACAGAATACCCCGAAATGTCGCAAAATTTCTGATTGGCGTAATGGATTTTGCCTTCAACATCGGTGATGCTGACAATGGCGTGCACATCTAGGGCGAATTGTTGAGATTTTAATTCGGTGGCTTTGTCGGCCAATTCCGTTTCAATTTGTTTTCTGTGGGTAATGTCACGATCAATGCCGCGGTAACCTTTAAAGGTACCGTCCTCATCAAAAAACGGCACGCCACTGGTTTCCAAAATGACCCGTCGGCCATCTAAATGCCGATTGACATTTTCCAGCTGGGAAAAGGGTTCTCTGTTTTGAAAGATTGGCCCGATAATCTTACCAATGCGGTCCGCTTCTTCCACGGACATCAAATCAAAGGGCGTTTTACCGATGACATCTTCGGGCGCATGTCCTAATAGGTCATAAATTTTCGGGCTCGCGTATGTATAGCAAGCGTTTTCATCGACTTCCCACAACCAGTCTGAGATCTGTTCGACCAGTTCTTTATAGCGATTATCGCCCATTCAGCCCCCTGAAAGTCCCACGCTTACACGCTATACCATTGATTAAGAATTGAGACATTCCAGCACATTGGTATATACTAGAGAATCCCACCCTTTAATTTAGGATAGCCTATGAATACCCCTCCTTATGAAGGTCTTTTGCAAAAACTTCAAGCCGACGACATTGAAGGGGCCATTTCAATGTGGACGTCGTATTGCGAAGTCGATGGCAAATGCACCCGCCAATACCACAAACAATCGTCTGCGCCCCTGTATTGCGCCAACATGTTGCATGCCAGTTTGTTGGGGAAATCTATGGGCGGGGATAATGCGGAAAGTAAAATGTACCACGCCGAAGCCCAAAAGCTTGAACAGTGGATTGCAGATCACCCAGATACAGGCAATCAGCCGGGTTCTTCATCTGATCAAACAGAGTAAAGAACACCGGCTTTTTCGTTTACTTAAAAACAGTCCTTGTACAAGGATTTTGCCGCATCCAAGGTCAGTTCAACAGGATTTCCACCCGCGCACGGATCGGCCACAGCCATCGCCGCCAAATCATCAAGGCGATCATTGGGCACGCCGAAATCGGTTAGAGTCGCGGGAACGCCTAAATCCGCGCGTAATTTCATGACATAATCATAAAACCCATCAAACCCACCTTCGATACCCAGATAAGCGGCAAGCGCATCAATGCGGCCTTCGATCGCGGGACGGTTAAATTTCAACACGGCGGGCATCACCACCGCATTGGTCATACCGTGGTGCGTATTATACGTGGCACCGATGGGATGAGACATGGCATGCATCGCGCCCAGACCTTTTTGAAACGCCGTGGCGCCCATGGCGGCCGCACTCATCAAATGGCTGCGGGCTTCGATATCGTTCGGGTCGGCAAAAACTTTGGGCAGGTTTTCTTTGACCAAACGCATGCCTTCCAAAGCGATGCCTTGGCTCATGGGATGATAAAATGGCGAGCTGTAAGCTTCCAAGCAATGAATAAACGCATCCAAGCCCGTGCCGACCGTAATCACAGTCGGCATGCCCACGGTCAATTCCGGATCGCAAATGACGATTGCGGGCAGGATTTTAGGGTGGAAGATGATTTTTTTAACGTGGGTTTTGGCGTTGGTCAAAACCCCAGCCCGGCCCACTTCGGACCCGGTGCCTGCGGTGGTCGGCACGGCGATGATGGGGGCAATAGCGTCCGCATCGGCACGCGTCCACCAATCGTCAACGTCTTCGAAATCCCAAACCGGGCGGGTTTGTCCGGCCTGAAAAGCAATCACTTTGCCCAAGTCCAAGCCTGAACCACCCCCAAAGGCGATCACACCATCGTGGTTTCCGGCTTTAAATACTTTAACGCCGGCTTCCAAGTTAATGTCGCTGGGGTTGGGATCAACTTCGCTGAACATGGCCCGGCCCAAACCTGCTTTGTCCAACAGGTCCAGCGCATTTTGGGTGATCGGCAGATTTGCCAAGCCCCGGTCGGTGACCAATAACGGACGTTTGATGCCCGTGGCTTCGCAGGCTTTGGCGAGTTCTTTAATGCGGCCCGCACCAAAACGAATGGCCGTGGGGTAGCTCCAATTTGCGGTCAAGGTCATGACGTTAAGCTTTCTTTAGGTGGTAAGATTTTGGACGGGTTAGATTATGGAACCCAATAACAGACAAAGCGCCGCCACGGCCTGTGGCTTTGCACCCGGTCCAACACAGGCCCGGATCAACATAATCGGCGCGGTTCATAAACACCGTGCCGACTTCTAACTGAGCGCCCATCGCGGCGGCACGGCTGGCATCTTGCGTCCAGATAGACGCCGTCAATCCAAATTCACAATCGTTCATCAGTTCCAAAGCTTCGGCGTCGTCTTTGACTTTCATGATGCCCACAACGGGACCAAAGGATTCATCGCGCATCACCCGCATGGAATGATTTACGTTGGTGAGAATTTGCGGCGCCAGGTAAGCTCCGCCATCGTCTTCGGGAAATAATGCAGCATCGATCATGGGCGTTGCGCCATCGCTGATGGCTTCGGAAATTTGATTACGGACCTCGGCGGCAAAACGTTTGTGCGCCATGGGACCGATGGTGGTCTCTTCTTTTAATGGATTGCCCAGTTTATAACCCGAGACAATCTTCACAGCCTTTTCGACAAATGCGTCATACAGGCTTTCGATCACGTAAATACGTTCAATCCCACAACAACACTGACCAGCATTAAACATCGCTCCATCAATCAAGGTTTCGACGGCCGCGTCTAAATTGGCATCGTCCATGACGTAACCGGGATCTTTGCCACCCAATTCCAAACCAACAGGAACAAAGGTTCCCGCCGCTGCTTTTTCCATGGCCTGACCACCACCAACAGAGCCGGTGAAGTTTATAAAATCAAAGCTTCTGGCCGCGATCAAGGATGACGTTGTGTCGTGATCTAAAAAGATATTTTGGAACACGTCAGCAGGTACACCCGCTTCAACAAATGCTTTGACCAAGCGTTCACCAACCAAAACCGTTTGGCTGGCGTGTTTGATGATCACCGTATTGCCCGCAATCAAAGCCGGGGCAACGGTATTGATCGCCGTCATGTACGGGTAATTCCACGGGGCAATGACCAGCACCACACCGTGAGCTTCGCGCACGATGCGACGTTCAAACGCATCGGACTCTTCAACAATAATGGGTTTTAAGGCTTCTTCGGCGATGCTGCCCATGTAAGCAGCACGATCATTAACGCCGCCAAATTCACCACCATAGCGCACCGGGCGGCCCATCATATGAGCCAGTTCAACAACCACATCGTCATTCATTTCGCCAAGGCGTTTAACACCAGCCTCGACCAATTTGATGCGGTCTGCCATCGGCCGTGCGGCCCATTCTTTTTGAGCAGCATGGGCTTTATCAACAATCGCTTTGGCTTCACCTGAGGTCGCGATAGGACGTTCGACATACACCGAACCGTCCACGGGGGAGATACATTTGATTACATTTGTCATGTTTTTTCTCTTAAATTAAGCTCTTTCAAAGCCGCGCTGGACTTCCCAGTCCGTGACGCGACGGTCTTGTTCATATTGTTCCCAACGTCCAGCATGGACATAGTGATCGATGACGTCATTTCCAAGCGCGGAACGCAACATTTTGGAATTATCCAATTCAACAATAGCATCGCGCAGCGTGGTTGGAATTTCCCGAGCGTCCGGATTGGCGTAAGCATCACCTTGGGCTTCGGCCTCCAGTTCCAATTTATTTTCCATGCCGTCAATGCCCGCAGCCAACATGGCCGCCATGGCGAGGTATGGATTTAAATCTGCTCCCCCAACCCGGCATTCAATACGCACGGCTTTGCTTTCGGCACCGCAAATGCGGTATCCGGCGGTGCGGTTATCCTTAGCCCAAATCGCCTTGGTCGGAGCGAACGTGCCTTCCCTAAAGCGTTTGTAAGAATTGATGTACGGCGCCAGAAAATATGTGATCTCGCTGGCGTGTTTCAACATGCCCGCCAAGTAATGGCGCATCAAATCCGACATGCCGTATGCGCTGTCTTTATCATAAAACAACGACGTTTTGCCGTCCAAGCTCCACAGCGATTGATGAACGTGCGAAGAATTGCCCGCCGCGTCATAGCTCCATTTCGCCATAAAGCTGACCGAACGGCCTTTGGCCCAAGCGATTTCTTTACAGCCATTTTTGATGATCGCGTGGCGATCCCCCATGGACAGGGCTTCGGCGTAACGCACATTAATTTCGGCCTGTCCGGCGCACGCTTCGCCTTTTGAATTTTCCACCGGAATATCAGCGCCGTTCAATCCGTTGCGGATCGCGCGCATGACGTCTTCTTCTTTGGTGGTCTGAAAAATATTGTAATCTTCGTTGTAGGCACTCGATGGCGTGAGGTTTCTGTACCCAGACTCTTGGGCTTCTTCGAAGCTTTCCTTGAACAGGAAAAATTCCAGTTCGGTCGCCATGTAAGCCTTCATGCCTAAGTCTTCTAGCCGCGCAATTTGCTTTTTCAAAATGGCCCGTGGGGAATGCGCTATAGGTTCTTTTGTGTGGTGATCCAACACGTCACAAATGACCAAGGCGGTGCCTTCTAACCACGGGATCCGGCGCAAGGTGTCTAGGTCCGGCTTCATCATATAATCGCCGTAACCCGATTCCCAACCCGTCGATTTATAACCTTCGACAGTTTCCATTTCCATATCGGTGGCCAGCAAATAATTGCAACAATGAGTTTCTGCCCACGCGCCATCGACAAAAAAATCGATGTGCATGCGTTTGCCCATCAAACGGCCCTGCATGTCGACAAGCACGGCTAAAACCGTATCAATCTCGCCTTTTTTTCCTGCTTGGCGCAGTTCGTCTAATGTTAATTTGCCTGCCATTTTACTCACCTTATAAAAAATCGAAAGGACAAGGCCCCACGGTAGGGGCCTTGTCACAAAGATCGATGGATCAACCGTAACGGTACGGACGACCAGCTTTGACCATGTCTGCATTGTATTTTTTGAAGATTTCAACAACCTTAGCTTTGGTTGGTGATTCTGCAGCAATTTCATCCCAGAACTTATGGGCCGCCTTTTCAACGGTTGCCCATTCTTCATCCGGAATCGTGGTCAATTTCATGTCTTTACCACCAACACGCAAGGCAGCTTCACCGCCCCAATACCACCACTGGCGATAATAATGCGAGCTGTCCATGGCGAGTTTCAACAATTCTTTCAGATGTTCTGGAAGTTCGTTGTAACGATCCATGTTGGCAAAGAAAGAACCAGCCCAAGCCCCAGAGATATTATTGGTGAGGAAATAATCGGTCACTTTAGACCAACCCACCGTGTAATCTTCGGTAATACCTGACCAGGCAATGCCATCCAATTCGCCGGTTTGCATGGCGACTTCGATGTCTTCCCACGGCAACGTTACAGGAATAACGCCAAACTGGCTTAAGAAACGACCCGCGGTTGGGAACGTAAAGATGCGTTTGCCTTTAAGATCTTTCAAGTTGTGAATTGGATCTTTGGTGGCAAAATGGCAAGGATCCCAAGCGCCCGCAGAAAGGTGCTTAACACCAACTTTAGAATATTCAGCGTCCCAGATTTCGTTCAAACCATACTGGTTAAACAACACGGGAACATCCAAAGAATAACGGCTGGCAAACGGAAAATATCCGCCAAACACGGTGACTTCGGTTGGTGATGCCATTGAGTCATCATCAGACTGAACCGCATCAATGGTGCCTTTTTGCATGGCCCGGAACAATTCACCGGTGGGCACCAATTGATCCGCATAGAACAATTCGATTTGCATGTCGCTGCCGGCAACTTTGTTAAAGCTGTCGATCGCAGGTTTAATCACATGTTCACCCAAAGCCGCACCAGCGTACGTTTGCATACGCCATTTGATGGTTTTGTTCGACTTCGCCTTTACGGATGGTGCCGCTAACGCAGCAACACCGACAACACCGGCAGCACCGGCACCTGTAAGTAGTTTACGTCTTGTAATCATATTCTTCTCCTTAACCTTCAAAGTTTAAATTCGATATTCGTACTTTAGAAAGAAATCCCCCCAAATCCTTATTTAGAATAGACATAATCCGGCAGCCACAGCGCTATTTGGGGAAAGGTCATAATCAGACCCAGCGCGAACAGCATCACCAAAACAAATGGCAGAATAGACCCGTAAATATCTTTAATACTGATTTCCGGTGGGGCCATGGCCCGCATCAAAAACAGGTTATATCCAAACGGGGGTGTCATATAGGCGATCTGGGTGGTGATGGTGTACAACACGCCATACCAAATCAGATCAAAACCCAGCGCCGCCACCAACGGCACATAAAGGGGGGCGACAATCACCAACATGGCGGTATCGTCCAAAAACGTGCCCATCACCAAAAAGGACAACTGCATCATGATCAGGATGGTCCAGGGGCTTAAACCCATTTGTTCTGTGAACAGGTTTTCAATCGCTTTGACCGCGCCCAAACCATCAAACACCGCGCCAAACGCCATGGCGGCCAAAATGATCCACATGAACATGCACGAAATCGCCAGAGTTTGTCGCACCGTGACGTCCAAAACTTTTTTGTTCATACGGCCTTTGACAACTGCCGCAAATAAAGCCCCCAACGCGCCAATTGCAGAACTTTCCACCAGACTGGTCCAACCGTTGACAAACGGCACCATCATCACCACAAAAATACCCAGCGGTAAAAGCCCCGCACGCAATAAACGTAACTTTTCCCGCAACGGAACATTACGTTCTTCTTCTGGCAAAGCCGGTCCTAAGTGTGGTTGGAAATAACACCGAATGGCAATATACAAAACAAACATCACCGCCATCATCAGGCCCGGAATGGCCCCGGCCAGCCACAACTGTCCAACAGGTTGGCGGGCGATCATGGCATACAAAACTAACACCACAGACGGCGGCACCAAAATGCCCAGCGATGATCCCGCTTGGACCACCCCCGTGACCATTTTTTTGTCATACCCCCGCCTCAACAATTCCGGCAAGGCGATGGTTGCCCCAATCGCCATGCCCGCAACAGACAGGCCGTTCATGGCAGAAATCAAAACCATCAAACCAATGGTGCCAATCGCAAGGCCGCCGTTCAACGGCCCCATCCACACATGGAACATTTTGTATAAATCGTCGGCAATTTTTGATTCTGACAAGACGTAGCCCATGAAAATGAACATGGGCAACGTCAGCAGCGGATACCATTTCATTAATTTCATGGCCGCGGAAAATGGCAAGTCTGAACCGCCTGTTCCCCACAACGTCAAAGCCGCCAAGGCCGCAACGCCACCAATGGCACCGAACACGCGTTGCCCCGTCATCATCATCAACATCATCATCGAAAACATCAAAACGGCTATGAGTTCATAAGACATTAGAGCTCTTCCCCTTTGATTTTTAGAATATCTTTAAACAGTTCCGAAATCGCCTGCAGCAACATAAGAAAAATTCCCGTACACATCAAAACCTTAATCGGCCACATATAGGGACGCCAAGCGGTTGGACTGCGTTCATAATATTTAAGAGAATAAGCGGTGCTGTCCACCGCGCCATACAGCAGCACACCCAGATAAAAAATCAGCACAAAAATCGTAAAGACATCGGCCCATGCTTTTTTATTTGCCGACCAACGGTCATACAGCAAATCCATACGCACATTGGCGCCCAATTGGATCGAATACGGCCCGCCCATGATGTAATAAGCGACCATGAAAAACTGCGCGACTTCCAAGGTCCACGGCGACGGCAAAAAGAAAGTTTTTGAAATCGACGACCACAGCAAGACGCCAAACAAACCAAACAGGCTGTACATCATGACCCGCCCAATGCGGTAGTTCACGGCGTCCACAACGTGTATATATTTACGGAAAAATCCCATTAGGATGTTCCCCCTTGGTTTAAGGCCGCTTTGATATACGTCGCCAATTGCTTTCCCATGTTTTGTTGAGCCGCTTCATCCAAAATCAGATCATTGCGAATTTCGATCATGACATTCAGCAAGCCCCGAGGTTCCGCATGTTCGGACAAGGTATAGGTTACGCCATGAGCCGGGCCGTATGGATCGTTACGTCGAGCCGTCAAGTTGCCGTCTTTTTCAAGAACATCCAGCAACAGATCGGCCATCCGCGTATCCACATTATGCAAAATACCCAAATCGAGCAGACGTTTTTGACCTTCAAAAACAGGCGTGAACGAATGGATGGTGATCAGAACAGGAGCGTCGCCTTCATTTTTAGCCCGATCAAGGATGTCGACTAAGGCCTTGCGGTACGGCTTGTAAAATTTGTCTTCGCGGTCTTTACGTTCACCATCGTCAAGATCAACATTGCCCGGAATGTCATAAACTTCGCTTTTGGTGGGGATCGCACTTTTGGCATCGGCGGGGCGATTGCAATCATAAATCAATCGCGAAACACTGGGCGCAATCAACGGCGCATCCAACAGTTTAGACAAGGTCTTCGCAACGTTAAACGCCCCAATATCCCACGCGATGTGACTTTGCAGGGCCGCATCGTCGAGGCCTAAGTTTTTGTACTCGTCCAAAATCAAGTTCGAAGCATGTTCGCACACCAACACAACGCCGCCTTTGCCAGCAACGTTGATCAAATCAAAATTATCGTGCGACGAAGTCACGGACAAGATACCCCCAATATTTTTTCTATTTTATTTGACTATATTTTTTCAGAAATACGCCGTGTGTCAAGTACATTTCTGAAACAAATATTTCTAAAAGAACTTTTATGGTGGATAAATTTCATTCATACTCCTTCTCACAGAGCCAAGAATGCTTTATTTAAAGCTTTATAGGGGAGCTTGAGAAATCATGAACGACACGCGAGATTTTACCGTTGCGGAACGCATTCGGGCTAAATTTGACGATCTCACCCGTGCAGAACGGCAATTGGCGAACACCATTCGCAAAAATTACCCAGCATCCGGCCTGGGCAGCATCACGGCCATTGCCGAAACCTCTGACGTGTCGACACCAACCGTTGTCCGCATGGCGAAAAAGCTCGGATTTAAAGGCTTTCCAGAGCTTCAAGCCGCGTTACGTTCAGAGGTCGAAGCCACGCTTTCGAACCCCATTGCCAAGCATAATCGCTGGGCGGAAAGTGCCCCTGATACCCATATTTTAAACCGATTCGCAGATGCTGTGATGGACAACATGCGCCAAACCTTGCGCCAAATTGACCCCCAGGAATTCGACGCTGTGGTGAAATTGTTAGCCGACAAGGACCGCTCTATTCACGTGGTCGGGGGACGACTATCCAGATCTTTGGCCGATTATTTTTTCACGCACATGCAGGTTATTCGCGATCATTTAACGTTGGTGGCGTCCAATTCCAACACCTGGCCGCATTATGTTTTGAACATGCGCGAAGGCGATGTGTTGGTGGTTTTTGATGTACGCCGATACGAACGCGATATTTTACGATTGGCCGAAATGGCGAAATCCAAAGGCGTCACGCTGATCTTGTTTACCGATCAATGGGGCTCACCCGCCGCCAAACACGCCACCCACAGTTTTCATTGTCGCATCGAAGCCCCCTCGGCGTGGGATTCATCCGTTGTCACCTTGTCCATTTTAGAAACGGTCATCTCGGCTGTGCAGACCGAAAACTGGGACGAAACCCAAGATCGCATGAAAGACTTAGAAGACCTGTTTGATACCACCAAACTGTTTAAAAAATTCATCTAGGTTTCGCGACACGTTCGGTTTAGATTGGCCCCTAAACTTGATGGAAAGAACCTAAACATGACCGACTGCCCTTGCAATTCTGGTGTTGATTTTAACGACTGCTGTGGCCCCATTTTGGATGGCACAACCACCGCCCAAACCGCAGAGGCCTTGATGCGGTCGCGCTATACCGCTCATGTTAAAGGCAATTTTGATCATGTGGCCAACACCCATGCTCCGGAAATTAAGTCGACCTATAACAAGTCGGCGGCCAAAGCTCAGTCCAAAGGCACCGAATGGGTCGGTTTGGAAATTCGCGAATGCAAGGACGGCGGCGTCGATGACGAAACCGGAACCGTTCTGTTTTCCGCAAAATTCATGGAAAATGGCGACCTGAACGTGCACCGTGAACTGTCTGATTTTCGCCGCGAAAATGGCGAATGGGTTTATGTAGACGGAAAAATCAATCCCCAAGGCGAACCCCGCCGTGTGCAAAAAGTCGGCCGTAACGAGCCTTGCCCGTGCGGGTCCGGCAAAAAATATAAAAAGTGCTGTGGAAAATAAGAAAACCTAGCGAGGGCTTAAATGAAGCGTCATTTCGACTGCACCGCCTGTGGAAAATGTTGCCACGGCTGGTTGCCGCTTTCGATTTCTGACGCGTTGGCCCACGCCGATATATTTCCGCTTTTTCTGTTTTGGATGCCCGTCCGCCCCGGTGGAAAGTCGTATGACTTAACCCGCGAACTGGGCATTGAGCTCAAGCTCAAAAAACGCAAACGCGCCGCCGTTCGGGTCTTTCCCGTATCGTATGTGCCAACCCATATCAGCTGCCCAGCCTTGCAAAACGATGGCCTGTGCACCATTCATGAAAGCAAACCGCAACGGTGCCGCACCATGCCGTTATCAGGCGCGCGGGCCGAAAGTGATCAGCTTGATCTTTTGATTCCCAAGCCCGATTGGGACTGCGACGTGTCGGATACGGCGCCGTTGATTTACGACGACAAACACATTACCGAACGCCAAAATTTTGAAGACGAACGGCAGGTACTCATCGCGGACTCTAAAATTTTAAAGCCGTTCGCCAATTTGATGATTGATGGCGCGCCAAAACTGCGCATGGACTTGGAAAAAGTCGCCAATCGGCCAAAGGGTGGACATCTGATTTTGAATTTTTCAACTTTGGTGCCAAGGCTCGCCGACGTTGATATTTTCAAACTGGCTAAAAAACAAGCTTCGGTGATGCTGCATTTTGCAGACCAAACTGCCGAGCGGACTGAATTTTCAGACGAACACAAACGCTACGTCGCGTGCGCCCAAGATTGGCAGAAGATTTTAGATTAGGCGCATTGGTTAAGCCAATACGACCCGCGCAAGGTCCAAAGCTTCTTGTTCGGTCATTGACGTTAAAGGATCGGTCATTCTTTCGATCTCAACGGCGGGTTCCCCATTAAGGCGCAACAACAAAGCACATCTACGCAAGGTGGCGACCTTATCTGCCGGAACCTGTATCTGCACCGTCACCAAAACATCGTCTTTATCTGACCGCTCAGAATCAGATGGGGACACAGGATCATCCGTTTTTTCGCTTAAGCGTTCGGTTAAGTCTACCTTGCGACGGCCATAGCCTGCGGTGATATAACGCGCATACTCTTGATCATCGCCCAACACATGATTATGCAGCCAGCCGCGCAAAAGCTTCAAAAGCTTCACAGGAGAAATCCGCCCCGGTGCCGARGWNCARYWYAMTSMGRATGGCGTAAATCAAACGTAAAAAATCATGATGATGTCGTTGGTGTTCGGCCAGTTCGGGGCAATTGTATTCCGCCATGATCTGTTCTTCACGGTCGAAATGTTCGTTCACATAACGGATGAGGGCCGTTACGATCATAACCAAATGCTTTTGGCCTTCATTTTCTTCGATGGCATCATGAAGGTCATTGACCAGCTGGAAAAGTTCCTGATGATCGTAATCTAAGATCCGGACTCCGACGGAGTATTTTTCGGTCCATGCAAAGAATTTTTCAGCCATGGCCATAGATCCTTATTTACGTCATTATTCTGCCAAGAATTTTTCCATCGTTTCCAAGAAAATGGGGATAGAGATCGGCTTTGCAATGTAATCATCGCAACCCGCTTCCCGAATTTTTTCTTCGTCGCCTTTCATGGCAAACGCCGTAACCGCAACGATGGGAATATGTTTCAAATCGTCATCGGCTTTTAAATCTTTGGTCAAATCCAAACCAGAACGTCCGGGCAACTGAATGTCCATAATGATCAGATCAGGGGATTGCTCCTTGGCAATTTCCATCACGTCACTGCCGTCGTTAGACTGCAATGTCACGTAATCACGCGATTTCAGAAGGTCATTAAAGAGCTTCATATTTAGCGCGTTGTCTTCGACGATGAGAATCGTTTTTGCCATATTGTCCAACATCTATCCAAAAAATACAGTCATTACCCATTCAAGGACACATCCTTGCGGAGTTTATTCACCTAAATATGATAATATATTATTATTCATAAATATACGAATAATTCTGAAGTCTTTTTTTTACACCCTGACCTGCAATCTCAGCTATAAAGTGTTTCAACTGGTTTTAATTTCATAAACTTAAGGCAATCCCATGGAACTGCATTTTACGGTTTGGCAATTCGTACGGCTGATGGTGCACGGCGAGACACATCCGAATCCTCTGTTTGAGCCATGGGCCGATATTTGGCATAGCCTTGATGCTGATTTAACAGCTTTGGCTGAAAGTGATGGCAATGCCTATAGCGATATGATGATGAACCAAGACGTCGTTATGCAAGACGCTACGCCCGCGCAAGCCCGTGCGGCGGCGGCGGCTTTAAAACAAGTCATGGACGAATTGGACGCCGAAATTCCAAAGGCCGAAGACGGCAGCGACCCGCAACTCAGCCTTAAATTCGAACGCCGCGAACTGCGTCAATTGACCCGGAAATTTAATCAACAAGCCAAAACGGACACCGCGTCTTAAGCACTTGCCTTTAGGTTTGAACAAACCTCTTGCTCAAAATTGTACTTACTAGTATGTTTTAGGCAGGAGCACATAATGAAACAACACCAGCCCCCCAAAAGCAACAAACGCCAGGACCTGATTGATGCTACCAAGGCCTTGTTATGGGAACGAGGCTTTGAAGCCATGTCCCCCAAAACGATCCTAAAACAAAGTGGTGCCGGGCAAGGCAGCTTGTATCATCATTTTGAGGGCAAACGCGATCTGGCGGCCACCGCTTTGGTGGAAATAGATGTGGAAATGCGGGCGGCCTTTGATAAAAACTTCAACCCGGCTCTTTCCGCACTCCAACAATTATTAGCCTATTTAGAGACCCCGCGTGAAGCCCTGAAGGGATGCCGGTTTGGCCGCCTTGCCAACGAGCAAGCCATCGCAGACCCGGTTCTAAATCCAATTATTTCGCAACTATTCACATACCTCGAAGTCACCCTGACCAAAACCGTCAAGGCTGCACAGCAAGCCGGGGACTTACCCAAAAGCTTAAAGCCCAAACAGACGGCAGTCATGTTGACCGCCATCATCCAAGGCGGGTATGCGCTCAGCCGCATTCACCAATCTGCAGAACCTCTGCAAACTGCTGTCGAAGGTGCAAAATCCATTTTGACAGAGCTGTCAAAATCCACGTAATTCACAGGGTTAACCAAGAACCAAGCGCCTAAAATAAAACCAAAGAGGCTCAACTTCTTCTTACGCCCCACTTCTCTATTTTGTACACACTAGTATGTCAAGAAAGAAAAACCCGATGAAACTCTATTATGCCACCACGTCACCTTACAGCCGCAAGGTTCGCATTGTTGCCCGTGAATGTCTGGTGTCAGATGACATAGAAGAAGTTCTGGTTAATCCCTTTGAAGACGATGCCCGTCTTTTAGCGGCCAATCCAGCGGGCCTTGTTCCGACCCTGATGATGGACAACAACACGCCGCTCATCGACAGCCCGGTGATTTGCCATTATCTGATTTCTTTGAGCAAAAACAAGACACTTTTACCCGATGATAACGAGCAATATTGGCAAGTCCGCCAATTGGAAGCCCAAGCCGATGCGATTTTAGATCAGGCCTTGGGCGTGGTTATGGAAAAACGCAGAGAAACAAAATGGCAATCACCAATCGTCTTAGCACGTAAATATGAAAAACTGGAACGCTGCCTCTCTCGTTTACCTGAATACACCGACACGCCAGCAACCACCTTAACCCTTGGCGACATCGCCATCGGGTGCGCCCTAAGTTATTTAGAGTTCAGAATACCCGATTTAAACTGGCGCGCCCAACGCCCAGATTTAGATAAATGGCAAAAAAGCCTAAACCCCCGCCTATCTTTTCAAGAAACCCGGCCGGGAGATTAAGCCTCGCCCATGGTATCGCCGATGGTGTCTTCTTCGCCGCCTTCTCGGGGCAACAGGGTGATGAAACCGCCTGATCCGGCCAGGTGGTGGGTTTCCAGATCGGCGGTCATGTTTTTGGTTTTCAAGGCCGCCCATTCCATTTTGGCCGCCGCATTGGTTTGACCGGACTCGTGGGCTTGTTCGGACAAAATCCGCATACCGCCTTCCAACATGGAAAAGGCATGGGTCAGCACCAAGGCTTGATCGTGGCTGAATTCAAAGCCGCCGGTTTGTTCAAAGGCATCGGCCAGTTCCGTAAACAATTCGCCCGTTTGCACCAAATCGCCGGGATCAACGTCCGGTTCGGTTTCCGTCAATCGTTCGGCCAAATAACGCACGATCGATGCATAGACTTTGGCTTCGGCGTCTGCGGGGATCGCCTCTGGGTCTTCGGCTTGATCTGGGGCTTGATTTTCATCACTCATAATCATGGTCTTTCGTCTAAATCAGAACAATTTTGCGCACTCTACTCTGTTCGCCCAGCCCCAACAAGGCTTGCGCCTTTTCTCTGTTACTCTTATGTTCAGGTTGGGCATATTAGAGTGTGAGCATGACGACAGTACAATTATTTTTATATATTCTACTGGGCATTTTTGCACAGATAACGTTAGCAGCTTTGCTGGCGATTTATCGTCATTTGCGCAGTTATCAGCATTTGCAAAAACGCATGGCGGGCATGGGCGACCAAGTCCCTGCGGAACCGCGCCTGAAAGATTTCATCCCCACAGGCTCAAAAGGCAAAGTGACTCCGTGGAAAGGTGAGCGCGAATTTAAAGTGGTTCGGCGCATTTATGAAGACCGCGACCGCAACATTTGTTCATTTTATTTGATCCCTTCGGACGAACGCGGCCTGCCCGATTATAAACCCGGACAATTTTTAACGTTCAGTTTGGACGTCACCGACCCCAAAACGGGCAAAGCCGCGACCATCACACGGTGTTATTCCCTGTCGGATGCTCCGGGTCACCCCTATTACCGCATTTCCATCAAACGCGCGCCGCCGCCACGCAATCAACCCGATATGCCGCCGGGTGTCGCATCAAACCATTTTCACGACAACCTTCAAGAAGGCGATACGGTACGCGTGCGCACCCCAAGTGGTCACTTCTACTTAAACCCCGACACCACACCCATTGTCCTGATTGGCGGCGGCATCGGCATCACGCCCATGTTGTCCATGTTAAACGCCACTTTAAACGCAGGCAGCAAACGTGATATCTGGCTCTTTTATGGGGTCACGAATTCAGACGATCAGGGCCTGAAAAGGTATCTTAAAGATTTAAACCTTAAACATAATAATTTTCATCTGCACATTTGCTATGCCCACCCCAAACTGGATGACAAGTTTGGTAGTGATTTCCAACACGAAGGGTTTGTTGACGTCAATTTATTGCGCCAAGTCCTGTCGTACCAAATCTACAACTTCTTTGTTTGTGGCCCCCGCATCATGATGGAAACCTTGGTGCCCGCGTTGGAAGACTGGGGTGTTCCCGAACAACACATTCATTACGAAACCTTTGGCCCAGCGTCGATTGTGCGCAAATCCAGTAAAGCTCAAATTCCAGACGAGCCTGAAGACGGGATCGAACGCGCGCCCCTCAAGGTCACCTTTGCCAAATCAGGCAAGACTTTGGATTGGGATGGAAGCTCAGAAACCCTGTTGGACTTTGCCGAAAACAACGGTATCGAAGTCGATTCTGGCTGTCGCGCCGGGGGCTGTGGTTGCTGCCAGACCAAGATCACCAGCGGCGAAGTGGATTACACCCACAATCCCGATTTTGATGCCAAGGCAGGCACCTGTTTGTTGTGCGTCACGCGCCCCACCCAAGACTTGACGTTGGAGGCGTANGGCCATGGAAAAATCCCTCTTCCGCCAAGAAATCGTGCCCTTTTTAGGCCAATTCAGCCTGCTTTTGGTGGGCTCACTCTTGGGAATTTTTGTGCTGTTTTACCTGCAACAAGAATGGATTGGACGCTGGCTGGGCATTCCCGGCGTGTTGTTGATCATGTTGTCGTTTCTGTATTCCCTGCGCAAACGCAAAATCATCACCTTTGGCAATCCGAAAGCTTTGTTGTGGTTGCACGAAGTTTTCACGTGGACCGGATCGTTATTTGTATTGATCCACGCGGGCCTTCATTTCAACGCCATCTTGCCGTGGTTGGCGATGATCGGCATGATTTTGAACGTGCTCAGCGGTATGGTCGGGCAACGTTTGCTGCACAGATCCAAAATGCACCTGACCGAAATGCAAGAYACSTACCGYCTMAARGGCATGTCCAAACAAGAAATTGAACAAGAAATTTTTTGGGATTCCGTGACCTATGATTTGATGGCCAAATGGCGTGTTGTGCATTTTCCGATTTCGTTGGCCTTTGGCGTGATTGCGCTGGGCCATATCATTAGCATTTTGATGTTTTGGATTTGGGCATGAGCAAGTTTGTCAAAACCCTTGTGTGGTTAAATTTGGGCGTATTGACCGTCTTGGCCGTTGTGTACGCCAATTTGATGATCAGCCCTGGCCCGGTCAGCGATGGCCACGCAGAATTACAAACCGATTGTTTTTCCTGTCACACACCGTTTTTGGGCGCCACCGCAGCAAACTGCATTTCGTGCCATAAGGTCGCCGACATCGGTTTACTCACCACCAAGGGCAAACCCATCCTTAAAAAAGACCCCAAGAAAATAGGCGTCGTGAAAAAGGCCGTGGCATTTCACCAACAGCTTTCCGACCAAGATTGCACGGGCTGCCACACGGACCATAAGGGCCTAAAAGTTTATCGGCGTTATGCCCAGTTTTCGCATGATTTGTTAGAGCCYAARGTRGYYGAACARTGCGTATCKTGCCATGAAAAACCCGTYGATAAAATTCATGAAAARGCMTCYACGGAMTGCTTGCWGTGYCATSTYAAAGACAAATGGAAACCCGCAACGTTCAAACATGACAGCCTGCCAAGGCATGAACTTGTGCAATGTGCCAATTGTCATAAAGTCCCCAAAGACGAAGATCACGAAACAGCCTCTGACGCTTGTTTTGAATGTCATACAACGACCACCACATGGGACTTAAAAGACTTCAAACATGAAAACCTGGCCAAACGGGAACTGGACAATTGCGACACCTGTCACCGTTTGCCTGTGGACAAAATTCATGAAAATGCCTCGCCAAAATGCGGCATTTGCCACATGACCGAAGAATGGGAACCCGCCACCTTTAAACACGAAACCCTGCCAAAAGCTGAATTAGACCAGTGTGTGAATTGCCATAAATTACCCAAAGACAAACTGCACGAGAGCACCGGCGAAAAATGCGTCGATTGTCACCTCACCACCAAGTGGAAACCCGCGACCTTTAAACACGAAAATCTGCCACGTGCAGAACTTGAACAGTGCGTAAATTGTCACAAGTTGCCCAAAGACAAGCTGCACGAAAGCACGGGCGAAAAATGCATGGATTGTCACCTCACAACCAAGTGGACGCCCGCGACGTTTAAGCACGAAAATTTGCCGCCGGCTCAGTTGGAACAATGTGTCAGTTGCCACAAATTGCCGAATGATCGTGATCATGAAAATGCATCCGAAAAATGCAGCACATGTCATACCACCGACAAGTGGAAACCGACAAATTTCAAACATGATAAACTGCCACGGGCTGAATTGCGCAATTGTGTCGCCTGCCACGCCCGGAAAGTTCCCGATGACAGACGGCACAGGGAAGCCTCGAAACGGTGTGGTAACTGTCACTTTACCAACAAATGGGAGCCGGCAAAGGAACGCTTTAGAACCGGCACGTCTTCGCCAACGCGCCAAAGAACAACACGGCCCTCATCGTCGTCTCTGCCCTCAAATGGCTCGGCTCCGCAGTGGTGGCTGGATCAACGCAAAGAACGTTTGAATAGGCGATAATATAAAAGGTTGGCAAAAACAACAGCTAGGTTATGTTAATACAATCGTTCTAGTAACAAAAGATTGAACCGATGCCCGTTGACAACAGCACATTAAGACGCAAGGTCATCCTGCCCTTAACGATAGCCTTGTTGCTGATTGTCGGTACGTTCGTATCTTGGGCCGTGATCAAAGAAGCCAATACCCGCCAAACCATTCAAAGCGAACGCATCGACAAAGTCCGCTTTGCCTTTAAAAAATCCATCGAACAAAACACCATTACGCTCGGCATCGCTCTGCACACCATCGAAGCCCGCACCGATATTATGGATCTTTTTAAGCGGCAGGATCGTGGCGGCCTTTTGGCCTTGGCAGAGCCCTTATATAAATCGTTAAACACCCATGCCAACATCACTCACTTTTATTTTACGGGCCCCAACCGGGTGAATTTTTTGCGGGTGCATCAACCTGATCGCTTTGGTGACGCGATCAACCGGGAAACAACCTTGGTCGCCGAAAAAACCAAGAAAATATTCAGCGAACTGGAACTGGGGCGTTTGGGCACCTTCACCTTGCGCTCGGTCTTGCCCGTCTTTCAAAACGGTAAACTTCTGGGTTATCTTGAGTTGGGCATGGAAATCGAACATATTTTGCCCGATATTATTGACCTGATCAGCGCTGATTTATTTGTCACCCTGCACAAAGACTATCTCAAGCAAGATGTCTGGGAACAGGGCATGGTGCGGCTTGGACGCAATGCCCAATGGGATCGTTTTAACCATATTGCGATGATTTACGAACCGCCTAACGCGGCAATTCCACATGAAGTGATCACACAAATTGACCACCACACAGATAAAAGCCGCAAGGGATTTGTTGAATTCAGATTGGCGGGGCGCACGTTTAATATTGGTATTTCACCGATCTTTAATGCCAAAAACCAAACCATTGGTGATTTCATCATTGTCGCTGACAGCACCGACATTGCCCAAGCTTCGTGGCAGCGCATCACTACGATTGTGGCCATCTGCGCCGCTATCGCAATTGTTTATTTGGTATGGCTGTATCTTTTCCTCAGTCGCGTGCAATCGCGCATGCACGAAAGCCAAACGCATATTTTGGAAAAAGACGAACAAATCCGTGCTCTTTTGACCTCTAGCGGCGTGGGCATATTTGGCATGGATGCAAACGGAACATGTACATTTTGCAACCGGGCGGCGCTTGAAATTTTGGGCTATGAAAACGACGATCTGGTGGGCAAAAACATTCACGCTGCCATTCATCATTCCCATGCAGACGGCACCGATTTTCCGGCCCATGATTGCGCCGCCCACCAAAGCATTGCTTTGGGACAAAGTCTGGAAAGCAAACACGAAACTTTTTGGCACAAAGATGGACACAGCATCGATGTCAGCTTTAACACCCAACCTGTACTGTTACACGGCAAGGTGACCGGGTCGGTGACCAATTTCCGCAACATCGAACAAGAGCTGGAAATGGCCCACAACGTACAACAAGCTATGGAAGATGCGGTCGCGGCCAATCAGGCAAAGTCTGAATTTTTATCGTCCATGAGCCACGAATTGCGCACCCCCCTAAATGCGATCTTGGGGTTTGCTCAGGTGCTGAAATTTGACCCCTTAACCGACAAGCAAGCCCAATTTGTCAACCATATTTCAAAGGGCGGCGAACACCTTTTAGACCTGATCAATCAAGTGTTGGAATTGAACCGTATCGAAGCGGGCATGCTGTCGATCACCCTTGAAGATATAGCGGCCCATCAGCTGATCAAAGAAAGCTTGGACCTTATTTCGATCAAGGCCACAGAAAACAACATCCAAATCATCGACAAAGCCAAAGGCCAAACGTTGCCCCATTTGCGGGTTGATAGCACACGCCTAAAACAGATCTTATTAAACCTGCTTTCGAATGCGGTGAAATACAACGTGCCCAATGGTTCGATCACGCTGTCATGTTACCAGCTCAAAAATTCATTGTTTCGCATACACGTTCAAGATACAGGCACCGGGATACCCGCCAACCAACAACGCAAGCTGTTTAAGCCTTTTGAACGCCTAGGTCACGATAACAGTTCCATTGAAGGCACTGGGATCGGGCTCAGCATCAGCAAGAAAATCATCGAAACCATGGGCGGTAAAATTGGCTATGAAAGCGTAGAACACAAGGGCAGCAGTTTTTGGATCGATGTCCCCCAAGTCGAGGACAAGCCTGCAAGCTAAGGCAACACGTGCTGACACCCACAATAAAGGGCCACATGAACGTTCATGTGGCCCTTTATTTAGAATGTTTAAGTGGCGTCGCCTAAGATTTACGAACTTCAATCAGGAACTTGTCCATTTCATCGTTCAAAATCACCGCCTGTTGAGCCAGTTCATTGGCCGCTGATAACATTTCACCAGACGCCACGCCCGTTTCCCCAGCGGCTTCGGTTACGCCCGCGATATTGGTCGTAACTTCTGCGGTACCATTGGACACCTGTTCAACACTGCGCGCAATTTCTTGGGTCGCGGCACTTTGTTCTTCGATGGCCGCCGCAATCGATCCGGAAATCTCACTGATTTGTTCAATGGTGGATGAAATGCCGCCGATGGCGTTGACCGCATTTTGTGTAGCAGACTGAATATCGCCAATTTGCCCACTGATTTCTTCGGTCGCCTTGGCCGTTTGATTGGCTAGATTTTTAACTTCGGACGCCACAACCGCAAAGCCCTTACCCGCATCACCCGCACGCGCGGCTTCRATSGTTGCRTTCAARGCCARCAGGTTGGTTTGRTCKGCAATGTCRGTRATCAASGCCACMACTTCRCCAATTTTRTTGGCKGCAACATCCAARCTYTTCACCATRTCGTTGGCCCGYWCGGCTTCCGCYACGGCATCGCCRGAAATGGCTGATGATTTAGACACCTGACTGCTGATTTCTTGAATGGCACTGCTGAGCTCATCGGCTGCCGTAGCCACGGTTTCCACATGGCTGGCCGTTTCATTAGCCACATGCGCCACCGCCGTAGACTGAGCATTGGTTTCTTCTGCGGTCGCTGATAATGATTCAGCCGACGCCTGCATTTCGGTGGACGCCGAAGACACCATTTGCACCACACCGCCGACGTTTTTATGGAAATCGTTGGCCATTTTATTCATCAGCATAGATCGCTCATGTTTCGCCAAATTACGGGCTGAATCTTGTTCTGCGGTCATCGCATGAACCCGCATCGCGCCATCCTTAAACACTTGCACCGCGCGGGCCATTTGACCGATTTCGTCTTTTTTGTAAATCACGGTCACAACCGAATCCAAATCACCCTCGGCAATATTGATCGCCGTGCTGGTCAATATGTTCAGCGGTTTGGTGATGCTGCGCACCGTCAAGAAAACAAACGTCAAGATCACAACCAACAAAACACCAAGCAAAGTCAAAAAGAACATAAAGGCCGCCTGAGCATCATCGCGAATGCCCATGGCTTGGCTTTGCAATTTATTGGCAATGTTGTCTTCAACCTTTTTCATGAGGTTGATTTTTGCGGTGATGGCCTTAAACCAATCGCCACCAGCAATGCCTTTTAAATCCCCGGTTTGCGGACTGGCCAAAGCAATTTTGCGCATGCGGGCAACTTCGTCGACAATCGGCCCGGCCAAAGTCTTTTTCAGGAAGGCCTTTTGTTCGGGTGCCGCATACAAATTAAAGGCCCCAAAGAATGTGCCTTGTTGAGCAATCAGACCAACAAATTTCTGATAAATGGCCGGTTTAAATTGACCTGAGCCAAAACCACCAGCGCCCATAGCCCGTTCAACACCCGCACGTTCTTTGCCTTGCATAAAGCTGGTATAGGCGGTGATGGTTTTTGTGACTTCGACGTTCGAACTCAACACGCCCATTTCTTCGACGATCGCCAGCAATTTGCCAATGGTCGGCGTATAATAGCCCGCCATTTGGGGAATCGTGAGACTGAAACTGGTGACCTGTTGACGTTTCAGGCCAAGTTCACCAACGGCCCCCATGGCTATTTTAATTGTACTTTCCAACTCGGGGCTAATGGCCGCTGCGTCAAAAGAGCTCAACGCGGTTTTCAAGAGGGAAACTTTAGCTTCGGTATCTTTGCGTTGGGTCGGCAAAGTATCGCTGAATTTCTTACCCTTAGAGCCAATAAAGCCCGCCGACATGCCGCGTTCTTTTTGCATTTCGTGGATCACCGCACTGATGTCCGGAGCCAATTGCGCCAAAGACTGAACCGTATCCATTTCAGCAACTGTGGTTTGACGTTCCAACAGTGTCGAGCTGGAAAAATAAACCATGGCAACCAAAGGCATCAGRGCAACCAAMGAAACCCGCAGGGAAACTGAAATTGAATCCAAAATGCGATCAATCGGTTTGCCGCCATTTTTGACCGCGTCGCCTTCACCGATTTCAAAAAGGTGGCGTTTGAATTTTGAATCTTCGGTCAGAAAGTGCGTGCCAAACCAAAAGGACAAAAAGTGTGTAAGTTTGGCTGGCGTCAGCTCCGGGTCATTATTTTTGTGCTGCGCGACCATTTTTTTGATCTCTTCGAGGCCAACACGGTGCATTTCTTGGTGTTCTTGAAGGCCGGGGAACTTATGTTCGGCCATCAAGCGTTCTTCGTGAGGGAAATGGTCTTCGGTATGGTGCAAGATATCTTTGAGCACTTCGCCCATGATTTCTTCGCCGCGGCCAGCTTCGACCGCCTCTTCCATTTTGCTGACAACGTCCATTAGACGACGGTGATCGTCGTCTAATTCAGCCAGTCCGGCACTGTAACTATCATTCCATTTGGAAGCCATGAGATCATCCCCTAAACAGGCCTCCAGCGGAAGCCAAACAATTAAGCTGTGTATTCATAGTATGATAAGCCTAAATACGCAGCAAAACAAAATCAAAAGAGCAAAGGGGGTATTCTTTTTTTTATTATTTTTTTATCTTATACATTGTTTTTCAAAAGTTTAGCAATAAATATGACCTCGATATTGACAAACGGCGTAACCTTTCCCACCTCTTGCACGAAGGTACAGCAAGCTCTACACTTTTCAAGGAGGCCCCATGCCAGAAGGTGCACACGACTTAATCGCTCTTAGTCCTAAAAAATTCTGTGATCCTTTTGTGACGGCAAAGGGCGAGACCCGCGCGTCCGTGCCGTTAAGCGGCCTCAACACCCTGTGGTTCAATACCGGAAGCCTGTGCAACATCGAATGTGCCCGGTGTTATATGGACTCTAGCCCCACCAAGGATGACCTGTCTTATTTGCGGCGCGCTGATGTGCAAACTTTCTTAGACGAAATCAAAGCCGAAGACCTGCCCACCCAAGAAATTGGCTTCACCGGGGGCGAACCTTTTATGAATCCCGACATCATTCATATGATCGATGATGTTTTGAGCGCGGGTTTTGAGGCCTTGGTTTTGACCAATGCGATGAAGCCTTTGTGGCAAAAAAGGCAAGCCTTGCTGGACCTTCGCTCACGCCATACCAGCCCACGCCTAACCTTGCGTATTTCCATCGACCACTYCACCAAGGCCCTGCACGAACAAGAACGCGGAGCCAACACCTGGAACCCCATGGAAACAGGCGTAAAATGGCTGTTAGAACACGGTTTTAATTTTGACATTGCCGGGCGCACCCTGTGGCACGAAGACGAAGCCAAAAGCCGCCAAGGTTATCAGGCTTTGTTCAAAACTTGGGAGCTAGAGGTTGATGCCTTTAACCCGGCAAAATTGGTGCTGTTTCCGGAAATGGACGATGAACAGGACGTGCCGGAAATCACCACGGCGTGTTGGGATATCTTGGGCGTGCGCCCTGATGCTCAAATGTGTGCAACGTCGCGCATGGTGGTCCTGCGCAAAGGAGATATGGCGCCCAAGGTCACGCCGTGCACGCTGTTGCCCTATGACACCGCCTTTGATTTGGGCCAAACCCTTATGGAAGCCGGCGGCGCGGTGCAATTGAACCATCCTCACTGTGCAAAGTTTTGCGTGCTGGGTGGAGCCTCCTGTTCCGCTTAGGCTGTTATTTTCTGTCAATCTCTGGACTTTTGCCACCCAAAGCCCCAAATAAGGGATAACAAGACTTTTGAAAGGCTTAAAACGTGGAACAACTGGTCCAACACAGCAAAGGCACCTATGTCCTGACCACCCGATCAATTTCGATTTCGGTGCGGCCAGAATATTTAGAAGAGCACAGTGATCCCGAAAACAATCACTTTATTTGGGCGTATCACGTGCGCATTCACAACCAAGGCCCCGCCACCGTGCATTTAAAAAGCCGCTATTGGCACATCACCAACGAATTGGGCCATGTCCAAGAAATATCGGGTGATGGTGTGATTGGCGAACAGCCGGTGCTTGGCCCCGGCGATCATTTTGAGTATTCCAGCGGCACACCGCTCGGTACGCCATCGGGCATCATGCAAGGCCATTATGTGATGGAAGCCGAAACGGGGGAAACCTTCCAGGTGGCTATTCCGCCTTTTTCATTGGATTCTCCGCGCCAAAAGCAACACTTGAATTAAACACCCCTGGCGCCCCCTTTGGGGTTAAGCCGTTCATAATCTTATGAGCACCAGAACAAGGACTAAAAAACGTGACCAACCAAAAACCTTTAAGCGTTGTCGAACATAACCCAGACCGCCCGGACCGATCCGAAGCCGAAGCCGCCGTGCGCACCTTAATCAAATGGGCTGGCGACGACCCCACCCGCGAAGGCCTGTTGGATACGCCAGCCCGCGTTGTGCGTGCCTATGAGGAATATTTCCAAGGCTACAACGTCAATCCCCAAGACATTTTGCAACGCACATTCGAAGAAGTCGAAGGCTATGACGAAATGGTGCTGTTGAAAGACATTCGATTCGAATCGCACTGTGAACACCACATGGCGGCCATCATCGGCAAAGCCCACGTGGCGTACCTGCCCAATAACCGGGTGGTTGGTATTTCCAAGCTTGCCCGTGTGGTGGAACTGTATGCACAGCGTTTGCAAATCCAAGAAAAAATGACCGCACAAATCGCCAACGCCATTAATGATGTGCTCAAACCCGAAGGCGTCGCTGTGATTATCGAAGCCGCACACCAATGCATGACGTGTCGGGGTGTCCATAAACCGGGCGTCACCATGATGACCTCAAAGATGATTGGGGCCTTTCGGGACTCTGATCGCACCCGGCGGGAATTCCTATCCATGGTCAACAATCCGTCCTCTATTGCGACTGATTTAGTATAAAGCCTTGACCCCGACCCTCAGTCAGTCAAAATTACGCCCTTAGCAATATAAAGAGGCTTAAGTTCCCGACCCATGATGGATTTTAGACCCATTTTGAAAATTTTGGGCATGCCGAACCATTGACCAAATCGGTCATTGCAGGCACAAAGTGTATTTTAAACCCCAATTCAAATCTCATTGCCGGTCAGCAACTTTACTATTATTATTGTTTAAAATGTCATGCTGTAACGGGTGATGGCAAAGGCCCTCAAGCATCAATCCTCAAGCCCAAACCACGAGATTTCCGACTGGGCTTGATCAAATACACTTCAACAAAACCGAACATCAAAGCTTCCTCTAAGGATTTACACAAGCTGCTTAAAAGCGGCATTGCTGGAACAGGGATGCCCGCCTTCCAACTGCTGGGAAACCATGAGATTGCAACTCTTGTCGAATACACAAAATATTTATCGATGCGTGGCGAGATTGAACGAGGTCTGTGCATTGAAGCAGAAATCGATTTCACTCAATCCCTGCTTGATGAAGAACTCTCGCATGCCAAATCTGCTCAACAGAAAAAAGAAGTCCAAAAAGAGTTCCAGGAAGAAATTCAGGACTTTTTGAAATCAGACTTTCCAGAGATAGTTCAGGAAATCTCGCTTTCGGTTGCTGAAAGTTGGATCAAAGCAGACGACCCGGAAAATGTTCTCATGCCAACGGTCAAGCAAACAAATCCTCTGGGGCCTTCCCAAGCAAATCCTGATGTTTCGTCTCTTGCTAATGGGAAAATGCTGTATCTTTCCACTTCTGCCCAATGCGTTTCTTGCCACGGTAAAACAGGCAAAGGAGACGGAGATCAGACCACACAATTTCAAAAACGTCCCGATGGAACAAAATACGAAAAAGTAGGCCTGCACGATACCTGGGGACTTCCGGTTACACCACGTGATTTAACTTACGGGGTGTTTTGTGGCGGACGAGAACCAATCGACCTGTTCCGCAGAATCTCCGCCGGGGTCAAAGGGACTCCCATGCCCGCTTTTGGAGGCAAAGGGTTAAATGACGAACAAATTTGGGATCTGGTGAACTACATCTATTACCTGGGAGGCGAATACCCCAACGCTAAGCCATAGTCATCGTGCCCTAACTTCTTATACAACAGATGGTTACCGACAGGGATACATATTCATTCGAGTTGAAATTATCTACAAGTTCAGATCGTGTTTCCGGATGGGTTGTTGGTATTCTTTAGCTGAAAAGAAGTTGGTGAGCAGACTAATTCTTATACCAACCTCAATTAAAACCTGCGTTGCGTCATCGTCCGTGGCCTTGTACTCACAAGAACTTCGGAAACAGACAACGCGCGAACAAATACGCGATGCATATAAGTTTTTTGATTGGTATGTCCGCTATTACTGGCAATCTTCAAGTTGTTTACGTATCTTGTGTGACGTTCGTAAACTCCGAACGAAATTTTGGCTTGATTTAATACCAGTATTCTCAAAAATACATTTGAAATATCAGAACTGATTTTGCATCTTCTACGAAAATGGTAGCAGAAAT
>NVTL01000109.1 GCA_002401565.1 Rhodospirillaceae bacterium | reverse complement strand
TTAAGGTTGCTTTTCGGCTCAAATCCATTAGAGAGAGGGCTTAATCCCCAGGAACTTATACAAGGTGATTGGCGTCCCAATCATCGGAGCAAATCATGAAAAATTTTAATATTAGTACGCGTTTGTTTCTCATCGTGTGCCTAGCCGTTATTGGCCTGATCGTTTTGACAGCCTTTGCCTTGGTGACACAAAAATCWGACTTAATGGAAAGTCGGCAAAATAAAACGCGTCAAATCGTAGAGACCGTTCAGAGCCTTATCAGTCATTACGGTCAAGAAGTGGACGAAGGWCGCCTTTCCAAAGAAGCCGCGCAAAATGCTGCGAAGATGGCGGTTAAGAATATCCGTTATGATAAAAGCGAATATATTTGGATCAATGATTACAATGCCGTCATGATTATGCACCCCATCAAACCAGCCCTTGATGGCAAAGACCTCTCCAATTTTGAAGACCCTGCGGGTAAAAAGATTTTTTCCGCGTTTGCCAATATYGTGAAAAAAGACGGGGCWGGGTTTGTSGACTATTTCTGGGCAAAACCGGGGTTTGATCAACCCGTTCCTAAAATCTCTTATGTCAAAGGTTATAAGCCTTGGGGMTGGGWTRTCGGGTCCGGYATTTATGTCGATGATGTGGAAGCTAARTTTCWWAGCAGCATGAAAAAGCTGGGCATGGGAACRTTGGTGATTGTAATYTTAATGGGCGGCAGTGCTCTGTTGATTTCGCGAAGCATCACCACCCCGTTGAGTGCGATTACAAAAAACATGCAAAAGCTTGCCAATGGTGATCACAATATTGAAATTGGTTATCTTGATGACAAAAGTGTCATTGGCAGTCTTGCCAAAACCATGGATGTGTTTAAACAACTCTCACTGGAACGCGAAGAGCTTCAAGCTCAGCAAATGCAGGCTGAAGGAGAAGCGAAAGAACAAMGTCGCCAGGAACGGATGRCATTGGCCGATGATTTCGAAGCCAGTGTYGGTGATTTGATTGCGACCGTTTCGACCTCTGCGGTGGGATTGAAARCTTCWGCCGCCGAYATGATGGCYAATGCAGAAATCGCRACCACAGAAACGCATAATGTTAATCAATCTTCGGATGTTGCTTCACAAAGYGTGCAGGCCGTRGCGTCAGCRACCGAAGAATTGTCGGCATCGATTTCTGAAATCAGYGCACARGTTGATCGTTCCGCACGCATTGCCACCGAAGCRGTCGAAGAAGCCGAACGCACAAACTCYTTGGTCAAGGGCTTGTCGACGACAGCTGAAAAAGTTGGCGATGTGATTAGCCTCATCACCGACATCGCCGATCAAACCAATTTATTGGCCCTCAACGCCACCATCGAAGCSGCCAGAGCCGGAGAGGCYGGKAAAGGYTTTGCCGTGGTTGCTTCYGARGTTAAAAAYTTGGCCAATCAAACSGCAAAAGCAACCGARGAAATYTCGTCTCAGATTGGCGCGATGCAATCGGCSACAACAAGTGCSGCTGTTGCCATTGATGGTATATCAAAAACCATTACAAAAATGGATCARGTGACSTCTGGGATTGCCGCTGCCGTTGAAGARCAGGGGGCCGCAACCAATGAAATTTCGCGCAATGCGGAATTGGCGGCTGTCAGCACGTCTGAAGTTACAGACAGCATCGCAAGTGTTTCTAAAGCCGTAGAACAGACCGGAACCACATCATCAGAAGTTTTGAACTCTTCTGACCTTATGGCTCAACAGGCCGATACGTTGCGCAAAGAAGTTCATAACTTTTTGGAAAAAACACGCGGAGCTTAAGCTCTAAGCAATTTTTCAGTTCAGTTCACAATTCGGGGGTGTTTCAATTTTGAACACCTCCGTTTTTGTCTGTTGATCGGGGCTTAAAATCGAAAAATGAGGCTTAAGGCCTGTCTCTTTTTGCGATAGCCCATATTATGTAGAACTCTTTGCATCTAAGGGCTGGAAAAAAAAGGGGCTTGGTGTAGTATCTGTGCCAATCGCGATCCTTGAATCGCGGATGAAATCTAAACGATGCTTAAGGATAAAAATTGCGATGCCAGAAGGTCTTAAATACCGCCGTATTCTGTTGAAACTTTCCGGCGAAGGTTTAATGGGGGACAAGGATTTTGGCCTGTGTACCGAAACGGTAGACCGCATCGCAAATGAAATCAAAACCGTTCACGATATGGGTGTTCAGTTGTGCTTGGTGATTGGCGCTGGGAATATCTTTCGCGGCGTTTCAGACGCCGCCGCCAGCATCGAACGCACCAGCGCCGATTATATGGGCATGTTGGCGACCGTCATGAATGCCTTGGCCATGCAAAGCGCCTTAGAAGCCAAGGGCGTTGAAACGCGGGTGCAAAGTGCGATTCCTATGGATACCGTGTGCGAACCGTTCATTCGTCGCCGCGCCGAACGCCATTTGCAAAAAAATCGCATCGTTATTTTTGCGGCCGGAACGGGCAATCCGTTTTTCACCACCGACACCGCCGCCGCGCTGCGGGCCAATGAAATGAATTGTGATGCCTTGTTAAAAGGCACTCAGGTTGATGGTGTATATTCGGCGGACCCGAAAAAGGATGCAAATGCCGTCAGGTACGATACATTGGCCTACCAAGACGTGCTGGCCCGTGATTTGCGGGTGATGGATACGTCTGCGGTGGCTTTGGCGCGGGACAACAAATTACCGATTTTGGTTTTTGCTTTGCATAACGACGGTGACTTCGCCAAAGTGGTCAAAGGCGAAGGCACATTTACAATAGTACAATAGTACAATAAACGATAACGGGGGGTGGCCCTAATTTAGCCATTTTAGACCTGTACGTAATGAACAAATGAGGGGATTAAGCCGTGGCCGATATTGCTGCACTGAAATCAGACATCCAACGCCGCATGGAAGGCGCTGTGGAGGTTCTACATAAAGAATTTGGCGGACTGCGCACGGGGCGGGCTTCGATCAGTTTGTTAGATACCGTTCAGGTTTCTGCGTATGGTCAGGGGATGCCGTTGAACCAAGTGGGTTCCGTCAGCGTTCCAGAATCTCGTATGTTGTCCATTCAAGTTTGGGACAAGGGCATGGTTAAGGCCGTTGAAAAAGCGATCATCGATTCCGGATTGGGCTTGAACCCGGCCGTTGACGGTCAAATGGTGCGAATTCCTATTCCCCCGTTGAACGAAGAACGCCGCAAAGAATTGGTTAAAGTTGCCGGAAAATACACCGAAGAAGCCCGCATCGCGGTACGCAATGTTCGCCGCCATGGCATGGATGAACTGAAACGTGCTAAAAATGACAACGAAATTTCCGAAGACGCTTTGCGTGAATATTCAGACGATGTTCAAAAGCTAACGGATGACTATATCAGCAAAGTTGATGTTGCATTGGTCACCAAAGAAGAAGAAATCATGAAAATTTAAGCATGGTTTTTAAGGTTTGACGCACATGTCCTCGCCCCTGCAACACGATACATCTGGTTCTGGCTCATCCGTTCCAGTGCATGTTGCCATCATTATGGATGGCAACGGGCGCTGGGCGGCGGCCCGTGGTCTGCCGCGTGCAGAAGGTCACAGGCGCGGGGCTGAATCGGTACGTTCCGTGATTAAGGCAGCGTCTAAAAAAGGTGTTAAATACCTGACTTTATTTGGATTTTCCTCTGAAAATTGGAAAAGACCGTCCAGCGAAGTTTTGGACCTGATGGGCCTTTTGCGCCTGTATCTCAAAAAAGAAATGAGAGCCTTGGACAAACAAGGCGTGTGCTTTCGGGTGATCGGCGAACGTTCACGTTTGCCCGATGACGTGCAGGACTTGGTCAAGACCGCCGAAGAAAAAACCAAAAACAATCAAGGCTTAAACCTAGTGCTGGCGCTGTCTTATGGTGGGCGGGCTGAAATTGTTAAAGCCGCACGCGACCTTGCCGTTCGTGTGAAGGCGGGTGAAATTGATGCAGCTGACATCAACGAAGACCTATTTGCAGATAATCTAGAAACAGTCGGTTTACCGGAACCCGATGTATTGATTAGAACCTCAGGGGAAAAACGCATTTCAAATTTCTTGTTGTGGCAATGTGCCTATACCGAATTTATTTTCACCGATACCCTTTGGCCCGATTTTGGAACCGAAGCGTTTGAAGATGCTCTTTCAGAATTCAGTTCGCGCGAACGCCGGTATGGTGCCGTCCGTGTCTGATCAAGCCCTTAAAAACCAAAATAACCCGAGCTCTCTACGGTTACGCTTGATTTCAGCCGCCATTTTGGCGCCGATTGTCTTGGGCACCGTGTATTGGGGCGGCTGGCCGTTCAATATCTTGGTTGGTCTGATGGTTATCATTTTAGCCTCAGAATGGTCCCGTATGGTCGGCAAACGTCCGGCTTGGATATTCTTAGGCCTGTTTTATGTCACCATCAGCTGTTGGGCCATTTGGCGCTTGCGCGTTGACCCCGAATGGGGCCGTTTGATGCTGTTTTGGCTGCTGGCTGTGGTTTGGGGCGCCGATACCGGGGGGTATGTGTTTGGTCGTGTGTTGGGCGGCCCAAAACTGGCGGTGCGCATCAGCCCCAATAAAACATGGTCCGGATTTTTAGGGGGCACGTTGACCGCGGCGATTGGCGGTTGGGCCGTTGTGTATTTTGCTTTAAACGGACCTGACCATCAAATTGGCTGGCCCATTGCGGCCTTCAGTGCGGCCATGGCCGTGGTTAGCCAATTGGGCGATTTGTTCGAAAGCTGGATCAAACGCCGCTTTGGCGTTAAAGATTCCGGATATATCATCCCCRGTCACGGTGGTCTGTTTGACCGTGTAGATGGCCTGGTGGCTGTTGCGATTGTGACCGCGTTAATCACGTTGAGTGCAGAAGGTAATGTTCTTTTATGGCTATCGTAAATGCCAACTCTCCCCGCAGTGCTCCCCGGAGTGTAAGCGTATTGGGCTCAACCGGGTCGATCGGGTGCAATACCGTCGATTTGCTGAGCCGTAATCCAGACGATTATACAGTCCAGGCCCTGACCGGAAATCGCAATGTAAAATTGCTGGCTCAACAAGCTAAAGCCTTAAAGGCAAAATTGGCTGTGGTCGCCGATGAAAGCCAGTATGGCGAATTAAAAGACCTGCTGGCTGGGACGGGAATCGAAACTGCCGCCGGAACTCAAGCCGTTTCGGACGCCGCAGCCCGGCCATCGGATGTTTTAATTGCCGCCATTGTCGGCACGGCTGGCCTGCGCCCCACCTTAGAAGGCGTGCGACGCGGTACCATTGTGGGGCTGGCCAACAAAGAAACTTTGGTCAGCGCCGGCGATTTTATGACCCATGAAGTTGAAAAATACGGCGCCACTCTGATTCCCGTGGACAGCGAACATTCKGCRATYTWYCANRTGTTTGNAKKKYRACCGNCNASMMGGGRTNTYTAAAMKSANNNYYYTRACGGCWTCSSGTGGACCGTTTAGGGAAACTGCGTTGAAAGACATGGAAAACATCACCCCAGCCCAAGCCGTGGCTCACCCCAATTGGGATATGGGTGCTAAAATCAGCGTGGATAGTGCCACGATGATGAATAAAGGCCTTGAAATCATTGAGGCTTTCCATTTATTCCCGATTGATGTCAACGACATTGATGTGGTTGTGCATCCACAATCGGTGGTGCACAGCATGGTCAGTTATATTGACGGATCTGTGTTGGCTCAGTTGGGC
>NVTL01000108.1 GCA_002401565.1 Rhodospirillaceae bacterium | reverse complement strand
TGTGGCTAGTAGAACACCCGCCGCTATATACAGCAGGAACCAGCGCCGATGCCCATGACCTGATCGACCCAGATCGATTCCCCGTGCACGCCACCGGACGCGGCGGGCAATACACCTATCACGGCCCCGGCCAGCGGGTGGCCTATGTGATGATGGATTTAAAAAATCGAAACTCAGACGTGCGGGCTTATGTCCATGATCTGGAAGAATGGATGATCCAAACGCTGGCAAAGTTTGCTGTGGTCGGAGAACGCCGCGAAGGCCGTGTCGGTATCTGGGTCACTAACGCAGACGGAACCGAAAACAAAATCGGAGCCATCGGTGTAAGGGTCAGAAAATGGGTAAGCTTCCACGGCCTCGCCCTAAACGTAAATCCAGACCTCAGCCATTTCAGCGGCATCGTGCCCTGTGGAATATCAGAACACGGCGTGACGTCTTTGCATGATTTGGGGGTTAAGGTCGGCATGGACGAGGTGGATGCGGCGTTGAAGGAGACTTTTGAGGCGGTTTTTGGGCGGGAGACGGTGGACGTTTAAACACCGCAGCCAAACCGAAGGCCACTTTGGGCCTGAGGCAAGGCCAAGGGCCGCCGGGCGAATGCCCGTTCTTAAGCTGACAAAGTCAGCTTCAAACAAAAAGAAAAACACACAAACGAGCTTGTTGTACGAGTAGCCCAGTCATTCCCGCCTCCCCCACGTCATTCCCGCGCAGGCGGGAATCCATACAACGTTAAGACGCCCCTTGGTGATGACACAACGCCCTNSSTYACNCCAKAAKANKAAWWTSANWWWRAMSWWGCGTTNNNKACANGCNMGTCAGCAAACCAAACGGCACTCTTTTATGTGGGTGTCACCAGTGACGTTATTCGCCGAGTTTGGGAACATAAAAACGACGCCGTTGATGGCTTCACCAAACAGCACCAAGTCCACTTACTTGTTTACGCAGAACACCATGAGACTATAGAATCCGCGATTATACGTGAGAAACAAATCAAAAAATGGCGTCGAGCGTGGAAGATCAACCTCATTCAAGAGAATAACCCAAGTTGGCGTGATCTCTATGACGAGCTTACCGAATAAAGCCTCGCCTGATGCTCTGGATTCCCGCCTACGCGGGAATGACGGTTAAGGGGTGGGTCGAGAGTGACGGATAAAAGAGGGATGTTTTTTACAAAGCCGCAGCCAAACCGAAGGCCTCTTTGGGTCTGAGGCAAGGCCGAGGGCCGCCGGGCGTTAGCCCGTTCTTAAGCTGACAAAGTCAGCTTCAAACAAAGTGTTTTTGAACCACAGAGAACACAGAGAGCACAGAGATGAAGCACCGTCATGCGCGGACTTGATCCGCGTATCCACGACTTAATCTATCAATGAAAGCATGCCTTTACACTAAAACTAGATTAAGGTGAAATCACACTTCCCTCAAAGCAAGTAAGGTGCCGTATGGATATCATGACAGGTTTGAGCGCAATATCTGAGGCGCTTAAAATAACAAATAAATTACGAGAACTTGATAAGAAATTTGATAAGTCAGAATTCAAAATGCAGATATCTGATTTGTATATGGCTCTTAGTGACGCAAAGATTGCTCTCGCCGATGCTAAGCTAGAACTGTCAAAAAAAGATGTGGAAATTGACAAATTAAAATCCGTTCACGACTCAAAAATGCGTACATCCAAATATAAAGGATATAATTTCGGTATAGATGAAAGTGGTCATAGCATTGGACGACCTTTCTGTCCTGTATGTGAAAAAACTAAAGATATCCAAATTCAATTAACCCGCACCATTATCACTGGAACAGACCAGTGCCCATCATGCAAAGCTGCTTATTCCGGTTATCCTTGGCAGTTACCACCCGATTACCTAGAAACAAGTGAATGATTACTTATTACCCCCCAAAGTCGTAGATACGCGGGTCAGGCCCGCGCATGACGGGGTTTAAGTAAGAAATGCTCGTGCCCAAATTAAAGTTTGAGGCTCCTCCGCTCTTTTTTTGAAGCTACGCTTCTGCCCCTCAAGCGCCGGGCGAAAGCGTAGCTTTCTTGGCTTGCGCGCTTTGCGCGGGGGCTGGAGCGCCCCTAGTCCTGAGCTTCGCTCACTCCTCCTGACTGTAATGCCTTGCTAATTTGAAGCCTCACCGTCATGACCGGACTTGCTCCGGTTATCCACGACTTCGCCCATCCCAAAGTCATGGATAAGTGGGAATGACTGTTCTTTAAACAGACGAACGCTTAACAAAACCAAGTTCGGTTGGGGCCTCGGTAGGCTGGACATCCACACGATCTACTCTTGCCAAAAGCGGGCCTTTTTTTGCTTTTTTTAGCATTGCATCGACCTTGTCTTCGGGGCCGGAGAATACCGCTTCTACGGTTCCGTCTGTGCGGTTTCTGACCCAGCCGTTTAGGCCCAGCGCGGTGGCTTTTTCGGCTGTCCAGGCGCGGAACCAGACGCCTTGGACGCGGCCTTGGAAAATTGCGTGGACCGATTTTGTCATGGGCTTATTTGAACGTTAAGATGATTTGATCCACGACCAGGCTTTGGCCCTGTTCGACTTTGACTTCGTCCACCGTGGCGTCTTGTTCGGCACGCATCACATTTTCCATTTTCATGGCTTCGATGATGGCTAATTCTTCGCCCGCTTTGACCTTTTGGCCCGGTTTTACGGACAATGATAACAACAAGCCCGGCATAGGGGATTGCAGAAGTTTTGACGTATCGGCGACGCGTTTTTTGGGCATCAGGGTCATTAATTCGGCGGCTCTGGCCCCCACGACACGAACGTCGCTTTCGGTGCCCGCATGCAACAAACGATAGCCCACGGCCATGCGTTCGACCTGAACAATCACTTCGACGTCATTGACGGTTCCGGCAAACATGCAGCCGCCCAATTGCCAATCGCTTTTCACCAAAATCGGTGTTTTAGGATAGCCGCGTGCGGAAATGGTGATCTCAAATCCGTCTTCGGTGTGTTGGACCAACACAGGGATGCTTTTTTTGTTGATGACCACGGTCCACGTGCCGCAAACGGCCCGTTCGTGTCCGTTGACTTGACCCGTAATCAGGGCCGCGCGGTCTTGATATGTTTGGTGAATAGCCGCCGCCACGGTGACAAAAATGGACGGATCATCATGCACCACGTCGCTGGATTTAAAGCCATCTGGATATTCTTCGGCGATAAAGCCCGTGGTTAGGTTGCCTGCGATAAAACGCGGATGGTTCATCAGGGCCGACAAAAACGCAATATTGTGCTGCACGCCGCGAATGTAATAACCATCCAAGGCATGAGACATTTTCGCAATGGCCTCATTTCGGTCCGCCCCATAGGTCACCAATTTGGCGATCATGGGATCGTAATACATGGAAATTTCGCCGCCTTCGTATACGCCTGTATCGACGCGCACGCCGTCCCCCGATGGGGCCACATAGCGATTTAAACGACCGATAGAGGGCAAGAACCCTTTAAATGGATCTTCGGCATACACGCGGGCTTCCATGGCCCAGCCGTCCAGCTTTACGCCCGATTGGTCAAACGAAAGCTTTTCCCCCGCTGCAATGCGGATCATTTGTTCGACCAAATCAAGGCCCGTAATGTATTCGGTTACGGGGTGTTCGACTTGCAAGCGGGTATTCATTTCTAAAAAGTAAAACTCGCGATTTTCATCGACGATGAATTCAACGGTTCCGGCGGATACATACTTAACGGCCTTGGCCAGCATGATCGCTTGGACACCCATTTTTTCGCGCGTGGCTTCGTCCAAAAACGGACTGGGGGCTTCTTCGATGACTTTTTGATGGCGGCGTTGAATGGAACATTCCCGCTCGCCCAAATGCACCGTATTGCCGTGGCTGTCGGCCAAAACCTGAATTTCAATGTGGCGAGGATTGACGATGAATTTTTCAAGAAACACCCGGTCGTCGCCAAAGCTGGATTTGGCTTCGCGCACGGTGGACGCAAACGCGTCTTTCAATTCGGCTTCATCCGCACAGACCCGCATGCCCTTGCCACCGCCCCCGGCTGAGGCCTTCAGCATCACCGGGTATCCAATTTTTTTGGCGACCTTTTTAGCCTCTGCATAGTTTTCCAAAGCTTTAGCATGGCCCGGCACCACGTTGACGCCGGCCTTAACCGCCAGTTTTTTCGATTCGATTTTGTCGCCCATGGCTTTGATGGCGAGATCATTTGGGCCGATAAACGTCAGGCCTGCGCGTTTAAGTTTGCGCGTGAACGCCGCGTTTTCGCTGAGAAAGCCATAGCCCGGATGCACGGCTTCGGCCTTGGTCTTTTTCATGGCGTCGATGATTTTGTCGATCACCAAATAACTTTCGCTTGATCTCGCAGGGCCAATGTGCACGGCTTCGTCGGCTTCTAAAACATGTAAAGAATCCCGGTCGGCGTCGGAATATACGGCCACCGTTTTGATGCCCATCGCCTTGGCCGTGCGGATGACACGACACGCTATTTCGCCGCGATTGGCGATCAGGATTTTCTTAAACGGTTTTTTACGWGCGGCCATNNNCAMTNNNRYYCTARTATTGTTTKGAATTRTCTTCGAATTTTTTAATCAKAACTTTGGCTTTTGGCACMARCATAAAMGAGCCAACAACRATGATAATGATGAACCAYGGAATSCCCGGYGTGTACGTGATGTTGACGTAAATSGCCAAGTACACAACAATAAAGAAGCCCAAAGACTTGGCGCCAAAACTCCCCAGTTCTTTCAGGTTTTCTTTATGTTTTTCTTGATTAATGATGGTGCTCATAATCGTCCTTTTGGTGTTTTAAAGCGGAATGTTGCCGTGCTTTTTCCACGGGCCTTTGTAGGTTTTGTTTTTCAACATGCGCAGGCTACGACACAGGCGCATGCGGGTGTTGTGGGGCATGATGACGTCWTCGATAAAGCCCCGATGCCCCGCAATGAACGGATTGGCGAAACGTTTTCTGTATTCGTCTTCGCGTTCCATGATTTTGTTCGGGTCTTTGGCATCGGCGCGGAAAATAATTTCCACCGCACCCTTTGGTCCCATCACGGCGATTTCCGCCGAAGGCCACGCAAAATTCACGTCGCCGCGCAGGTGTTTGGAACTCATCACGTCATAGGCCCCGCCGTATGCTTTGCGGGTGATGACCGTGATTTTCGGGACCGAGGCTTCGCCGTATGCATACAACAGCTTGGCCCCGTGTTTGATAATGCCGCCCAATTCCTGAGCTGTTCCCGGCAAAAATCCGGGCACGTCAACAAAGGTGATGATGGGAATATTAAAGGCATCGCAAAAGCGGATAAACCGGGCGGCTTTGATCGAGGCGTTGATGTCTAAACACCCGGCCAAGACCATCGGCTGGTTGGCGACGATGCCAACGGTGCTGCCTTCCATGCGGCCAAAGCCAATGAGAATGTTGCCAGCGTAGTCCGGCTGCAATTCAAAAAAGTCGCCTTCGTCCAAGACCTTTTTGACCAGTTCGTGCATGTCGTAAGCTTTGTTGGCGTTGTCGGGCACCAAAGTATCCAACGACATTTCTTTGCGGTCCGCACGGTCCGGTGTGGGGCGTACGGGCGGCTTTTCGGTATTGTTTGCGGGCAGAAAATCAAAGAACCGGCGCAGATACAACAAGGCTTCGACATCATTGGCAAAGGCATGGTCCGCGACGCCTGATTTTTGCGTGTGGGTGCTGGCCCCGCCCAATTCTTCTAACGTGACGATTTCGTGGGTCACGGTTTTGACCACGTCCGGTCCGGTGACGAACATATAAGAGGTGTCTTCGACCATGAAAATAAAATCGGTGATGGCGGG
>NVTL01000107.1 GCA_002401565.1 Rhodospirillaceae bacterium | reverse complement strand
GGGTCAATTTTACAGGTTCGTAAACAACGCGTTTCTTTTCGTCGTCATAGCGAATTTCAACAAAGCCCGTCAGCGGGAAATCTTTGCGCAGCGGATGACCTTCGAAACCATAATCGGTCAAGATGCGGCGCAAGTCCGGGTTGCCGGAAAACGGCACGCCGTACATGTCCCAACATTCCCGTTCAAACCAGCCCGCCGTCGAAAACACTTCGACAACGCTGGGCACAGGGTCCCCAGCGGTGCTGGTTTTGACGCGAATGCGGAAATTGTGAATGAGGCTCAACAGGTGATAAACCACTTCGAAACGTTCTTCACGTTCGGGGTAATCCACACCGCACACATCCATCAGGATTTTAAACTGGCAATTCACGTCATCGCGCAGATATTTCAATACACGAGGAATATCCTCGCGATTGATCACAATGGAAAGCTCACCCAATTCAAGTTGAGTGTCCAACACACTGGCGCCCAGTGCATCGGTTACAGTTTCCTTTAATTCGTTTAGGGCCGTATCCATGGTCCCAAAACTCCCCAAATATCTAGCGTTTTAAGCGCAGCACCACGGTTGGCCCTGCCCTGTATAAAAATTAACGAAATAGCGTACCGGTACGTTTGATCTTCTTTTGCAATTGCAAAATACCATAGACCAAGGCTTCGGCAGTTGGTGGGCAACCGGGAACATAAATGTCCACAGGAACCACCCGATCACAACCGCGTACAACGGCGTAAGAATAATGATAATAACCACCACCGTTCGCGCACGATCCCATGGAAATCACCCACCGGGGTTCCGCCATTTGGTCGTAAACTTTGCGAAAAGCCGGAGCCATTTTATTGGTCAGCGTTCCCGCCACGATGATCACGTCAGATTGACGCGGGCTGGGCCGAGGCACCACACCAAAGCGGTCCAAGTCATAACGCGGCATATACGCGTGGATCATTTCCACAGCGCAACAGGCCAAACCAAAAGTCATGGGCCAAAGCGAACTGGTGCGGGCATAATTCACAACCGCATCAATATTGGTCAAAACAAAACCACGTTCGTTCATGTCGTCTGAAACTTTAGACAGTAATGTGTCTTGTTCCGTGCCGACAATGGCCGATTTGTTGGGTTCTACTCCCATTCGAGCGCTCCCTTATTCCACTCGTAAACAAAACCAATGGTGAGCACGCCCAAGAAGATCATCATGGACCAAAAGCCAAACACGCCGATGTCGCCAAGGCTGGTTGCCCAGGGGAACAAAAACGCAACTTCTAAGTCAAAGATGATGAAAAGGATCGCCACCAAGTAAAAGCGCACGTCAAATTTGGTACGGGCATCTTCGAAAGCCTCAAAGCCACATTCGTAAGCTGAGTCTTTTTCCGGATCTGGTTTTTGACGACCAATAATCCAACTGGCCGCAATCATGAACACAGCCATTACACCGGCAATGCAGATGAAAACCAAAATTGGTAGATAATCAGATAAAAGCGCGTCGCTCATCTATAGCTCCCTCAAAAGAGTCTCTTCCAGAAATTTCAAAGCGAATGTTCGCACCTTAAAAATTAAGGAGCAAACAAAAACTTAAAACTGACTGAAAAAAGAAACTCCCCCGGCGCGACCGTTGATTCGTTAAAAACGAAGTTTTCGGTTCGCATTGTTTTTTGTTTAAGCCCGTACAGTTATTATGCTTAAGGCTTTTATTCGTGTTCTTGCATTGTCAATTTAGACCAACCGCACTAACCCCTATCAGGGCGATTACGGCCCCTTTATAGGCCATTTGAGCGAACAGCCAAATCCCCAATTGGGTAGGCCACCCCCACCCTGTTAAATTATGATTTTCGGGCGTTGTCGATTGAAACTATTGAGGTTTAAAGTTTTAAGTCGAGGGGTAGGACGAAACAAAAAGCCAATAAAAAAATAGCATAGTCCTACATTTTGCTACCCCTGAACGTTCAAATGCGCCCCTAAACAGCCTCAAGGTTAAGAGACTCGAAGCTCGCGCCGTGCTGTGAATTGATGATATAGATGGGCCATGACAAATGAAACCTCCCCACAAAGCAACCAGACCTTGGCGATTTTAATGATTCTGCTGACCGGCGTGGCTCTGGCGGGCATGGACGTTACGGCGAAATACTTGGCTGTTCACTTTCCCGTGTTGCTGGTCATTTGGGGGCGGTATTTTTTCCACACCGTGCTCACATTTGCCGCCTGCACGGCAAAAAGTCGTTCTTTGGCGTTTTTGCGCGCCCGTCGTCCGGGGCTTCAACTGATTCGCGCCTTAGCTTTGTTTGGCACAACGTCGTGCATATATGTGGCCATCCAGAACATGCCTTTGGGCGATGCGGCGGCCATTCAGTTTTTTGCCCCGGTGCTGGTCACGGTCATATCCGGATTGTTTTTGGGCGAACAGGTTGGTCCACAGCGTTGGACCGCCGTTATGTTTGCCTTTGGCGGCGTCTTGCTGATCGCCCGGCCCGGCTTTGATGGATTAGGTTGGGCGGCTTTGTTGCCGTTTTGCAGTGCGGTATTTTTATCCATCTATATGGTGCTGACCCGCTTGATACGTGACAAAGACAACTCAGATACGACGACCTTTTATTCCACAGCCGTGGGCGCCGTGGCCTTAACGTTGGTCCTGCCGTTTTTCTGGCAGACGCCGACGATGGAACAATGGGCGCTGATGGTGCTGATGGGATCGTTGGGGGCCACAGGGCATTTTCTGTTGATCAAGGCTCTTCACACCGCCGAAGCGTCCCTGCTGGCCCCGTTTACATATTTTCACGTGGTCGCGGCAATCTTTTGGGGCTTCCTCGTTTTTGGCGACATTCCGTCCGTGTGGATGCTGGCTGGCACGTCGATCATCATCTGCAGCGGTATCTTTGTTTGGTACAGAGAAACAAAAATAAAGACAAAAACAAAGACAAAAACAAAGACAAAGACAAAAAAGCCGCTATCCAATTAAGGAAAGCGGCTTTTTGAAAGATGGAGAGAGTGGCGGGAGTGACGGGACTCGAACCCGCGGCCTCCGGCGTGACAGGCCGGCGCTCTAACCAACTGAGCTACACCCCCATCTCTCACCCAAACTGCGGCGAACCACTGTCTGGATTTGCGTTTTTTAAAGCTTCCCCAGCCGGGCGTCAATCCCCGAAACGGTCGTTTTGGGAATATATTTTACGAAGTCCCAAAAACTCAACGTTTACGCCAGTTTTATCGGATTTTATTTCCGCTTTATTTTGAGGAAGACGCGCAAAAAGACCGCCAAACCAATTCTTGAAACACGGTTTGTTAAAAAATACGGAGCATTTAACGAATTCGCACGCAAAATTCGGTCAAGAATCGTCTTAATTTAATGAGTCTGTAGAGAACCGTTCATCAAACGATGCGTGATTCTGTCCGCAATGCCCGTCCAACCACTTTCCAAGGCAAAATCGAGGGCGTCTTCTAACCCCATAGAGGCCACAAGACTGTCGACCATTWGACGTTGGTAGCTTTGATTTGAAGGCGAGGCATAAACCGGACGCGGCATTTGCCGTTTTGAAGAAAAAGCGTTTGAATGCTGTCTCATACTAAAAATCCTTCCGCAAAAAGTTCTGTCTTACGAATAGGCAGGTCCCCTCCTCTTCTGAGGAGAAGCATTCAGTATAACCCAGGACGGTAAATATTTGGTTTAGGAGCGTTATGGATTAAGCGTCTGCTTATGAGCCTAAAAGCTGACAAGATCGGATAGCTCTCTGAACTTCTGCTTATAGCCAGAAGCGTACATCACTCCCATATTGGACTTGCTATGAGCAATGTCTTACGTGGCTATCTGCCAAGAAGTGAGAAAATAAAAAGGAAAACCGCACCACATGCCTTTCTCCGCAAGGGTTTTGCATAGGGAATTCCCCGTTCCTCAATCTCGCATTCGGCAAGGTGACCCAAATATTTTCCTTGCATCACCTCTTAATTCATCGTTAAGTGAAATGAAAAACACCCGTTAAAACAGGGGGCTAACAGTGAAACCACCAAATATATCGGCTCGTATTTGTTGCCGTTTGCAGGATTTGAAAGAAAAGTGTTTCTCGGTCAAGTTCTAGAACAACCGATGACGGTCCTCGGCTTAATCTTTTTGGGGAGAGACCCTCAATCTCGAAGTCCGTCTAATTTATACTTATGTCAGGAATTAATGTGAAAACCTTAAGCGTACTTACCCTTTTATTATCGTTCTTTTTGGCTCCCACGGATGTATCCGCGAGAACAGATTGTGCCGCAGGGCAATACAGCCCAAGTGTGTCTTCTACCACTTGCACGCCTTGTGCGGCCGGCTCTTACACGCCAGTGACGGGGCAACTTAGTTGTGTGCCCGCACAAGTCGGGAGCTACGTTGCCACACAAGGTGCAAGCACAGACACCCCTTGCACCGCAGGATCGTATGCTGGAAAAACGGGCCTAACCAGTTGCACGCTTGCCCCAAAGGGTCATTATGTTGCAACGGCCGGTTCAAAAAATGCGAGCCAGTGTGGAACGGGAAGCTATAATCCAGATGAAGGCTCGACAACACTCGCGGCCTGCAAGTCGTGCGCAGCAGGGGCTTTTTCACTTAAAGGATCAGAAAGTTGCACCCTTGCAAGTCCGGGGTTTTACGCTAATGATAGTGGCACAAAAGGAACTTGTGGAAAGGGCACTGCAAATCCAGAAACCGGTAGTACATCGGCAGAGGCCTGCAAACCCTGTACGGATGGATATTATGCGCGGGCGAGAGGGCAAGGCAACTGCAGCGCCGCCGCAAAAGGGCACTACTCTATAGGGACAAGCTCTATCGTTTCTACCGAATGCGCGCCGGGCACGTACCAACCGAACCTCGCGCAAACGTCTTGTATCCCAGCAAGCCTTGGGTACTTTGTTTTCAAATCGGGCAGAGAAGCCCAACAGGAGTGCCGCTCTGGAACCTTCGCCAATCAGACAGGAAGTCGTTCCTGCACGAACGCAAGCGCTGGGCATTACGTTTCAAACACAGACAAGACCTCACAGACAGCCTGTGCCGCCGGGACTTACAACGCCAAGACTAAGCAAACGTCCTGTACGGCTGCTAGCATTGGGCATTATGCCGCCGCAGGTTCGACTTCACAGACAGTCTGCACCGCAGGAACGTACGCCTCAGGTACAGGAAACTCAAAATGTACAGCCTGTGCCACCGGGACTTATAACGCCAAGACTAAGCAAGCGTCCTGTACGGCTGCTAGCACAGGGCATTATGCCGCCGCAGGTTCGACTTCACAGACAATCTGCACCGCAGGAACGTACGCCTCAGGTACAGGAAACTCAAAATGTACAGCCTGCGGCATAGCTCACGTGAGCACCGCTGGAAGCCGTGCTTGTACGGTAGTGCTCTATAATAATCCTGGGGACTATTATAACAATTGGGGCGGCAAGCCTGCCCCCGGCACCAAAGGCAAAAGCCCACACAAATGTAAAAGCGGCAAAAACTGGAAGACGAGTAAGCAAGCTTGCAAGTAATAGCCATCATATAACCATCTCAACGGAGCAGCAGCGCTTTAAGGGTCTTGAACCTGTTGCTCCGCTTGAATATCTGCTTTGGGGTGGTGACCTCAACCGGTCAATGCAACACACGCGTTAAATTTGTCTGCTTATAGCCATTTCCTGCCCTACATCGCCATGGTCACAGGCCTTTATAGCAAAGCGCCCCCGACAACCTGCGCGAAATGTCCGAATCACTTAAGTTAAATTCTACACCGTCGAATTTAACCAACGTATTCCCCTTGAAAAAGCGGGCATAGAAAAACCCCGTAACCTGTTGAGGTTACGGGGTTTTTCTTCTGGTGGGTGGTGAGGGGCTCGAACCCCCGACATTCTCGGTGTAAACGAGATGCTCTTCCAGCTGAGCTAACCACCCCACAAGATGCGAGCGCACAT
>NVTL01000015.1 GCA_002401565.1 Rhodospirillaceae bacterium | reverse complement strand
AGCTTCATCTTTTCAAAAAGCCTTAAGTTTGAGACCGTTTCGCACTCAAGCCTCAGTGCCGCATCTTGCCCTGACTTGGAGGCGAGTTCTGAGGGTGTCGTGTGGGCAAAAAACAACGGTGCGAAGTTGGAGGTATATAGTGCGGCCAAGCGAAAATTCGTCACCGAAGACACAGGTTTTGACAATTGGGACTTAGATGATTACGACCTCGCGCCGAACGGCGATGTCTGGGCATTGACGCTTAATCCTTCAACTGGGCTTTTCAGAGAGCGCAATGGCACACGTAAAGAATATAGCGTTACCGGCACCACGGGCTACAACGACATAAGCGTTGCCGCCGACGGTACGGTTTATGTTGTCGTCTTTATCTCAGGCATTAGATATCTCTATTTCAAAGCTCCAAATTTGGAAGTGTTCAAGAAATTTTCCACATTTTCAGGCGTGCGGACGGTTGATATCGGCCCCGGCGGTTCTATTTGGATCGTGGACAAAGACCTGCAAGTCCGCCAGTGGGATGGCCAGGCCTTCGTGAAGATCACCAGTGTTACCTTTAATGCCGTAGACCTTGCCATTAGCAAAACAAATGGCACCGTTTACCTCATAGAAAATAGTACATCAGCCCTTCATAAATGGAATGCCGCCAACAAAAGCTTCGATAAAGTGATCGGTACGACAGTCAATTTCGATTCGCTTGCCGTGGATGGCGACGGTCGCCCATGGATTTGCAATGACACGACGCCGATCATCAAACGTGGAAAATAATGAGGGCTCAATCCTTCTTATAGGATGGGCCCAGAACCCACATGATAGGTAGAGGATAGAACTCTTCATTCATCCTGATTTTTCAGGGTATTGGCCGAATCTTGGGACAGTTTAAGTTGTGAATGGGACAAACTAAGATGTATCTGACATCTGACAACAACAACTGATAACGGTTTTTTTTGAGAGATTGGTTGGGGCGGTAGGATTCGAACCTACGCTCTTCGGCATCAAAAGCCGCTGCCTTACCGCTTGGCCACGCCCCATTTGTGGAGGGAAAATAGGGGCAAACGTTTTATATCGCAAGCCCGAATACAGGTTTTTTGCATTTTCCTTAAATTATTAGTTTTAAAGCCAGTTTTTAGCGTCTGGACTATCCATGATCTGGGCCGCCTGCACCCACCATAAAGGCTGGATTTCCGCCAAATTATCCCGTGCGGACTGGGCCGAGGCTTGCGAGGGGAAGATTGCAAAACAAGTTGCGCCCGATCCGCTCATACGGGCCAACAGGCAATCGTTTTGGATGTTCAGGGCGTCTAGCACGTCTTGAATCTTTGGCGCCAAGGCAATTGCGGGGGCCGCAAGGTCATTTTTGCGTTGAGCCAACAGCTTTACCAAGCCCTGAACATCTTTGGGGGTTTCATAAAAAGGCTGGGCCTTAGAAAAATCGTCGGTGCGCGCTTTAAAGACGGAAGGCGTCGACAATGCCACATGAGGATTGACCAAAACAATCCACACCGGGCTGGGGAGGAGCGGGGCCAAGGTCAGCTGTTCGCCGATGCCCCCCATGAATACGGTGCGGCCTTCTAAGCATACCGGAACATCGGCCCCTAAACTCAGGGCCAAATCATCCAATTGGGCCGAACAAAGATCAGCGCTCCACGACGAAAACAAAGTCTCTAAGGTCAGGCGGGTATTGCTGTCGTCGCCGATCAGGTTGGCGGCCTGTTGAATTTGTTCATCGGACAGCTTTAGACTCCAAAGTTTGACCAAGGCACGCAAGGTCGCCGCCGCATCCGCTGACCCGCCGCCAATGCCGGACGCCACGGGCAGGTTTTTTTCCAACGTAATGTGAGCATTGGCTTGGATACCTGAGCGCTCTGCTAACAGGCGGGCGGCTTTTAAAACCAGATTGTCCGGCCCAGAAGGCACGTCTGCTGCATAGGGCCCCGTTAAGGATAGGCAGAGGCCTTCGTGAGGCTCAACGGTGATGACATCGCCAATATCGGCAAACGCCACCAGGGAATCTAAGGTGTGATAACCGTCGTCGCGTTTTCCGGTGACATGAAGATACAGGTTCAGCTTTGCCGGAGCCCGTTCGGTAATGATCATTGCGTGGGATCTGGGGCCGCAAGACCGTTTTGGATCTTATCGTGCAAGGCTTCAATCAGTTTCGGTTCTGGGTCCATATCCAACGCCCGCTGCCATTGAAAGCGAGCTTCGCGCAGGCGCCCAACCCGCCACAATGCGTCGCCGAAGTGGTCATTGATCAAAGCATCGTCGGGGCGTAACGTGGTGGCGCGTTCCATGCTTTTCACGGCGGCTTTATAATCGCCCACGCGAAACAGTCCCCAGCCAAGGCTATCAACGATATAGCCGTCTCGCGGCCTCAGTTGAACGGCCTTGCGGATCATTTTGAGGGCTTTTTTAAGGTGCAGGCCCTGATCGATCCATGAATAGCCCAGATAGTTCAAAACGCGGGGCTCGTCGGGGTTCAGGCTCAAGGCCTTTAAAAAATCAAGTTCGGCCTTGGGCCATTGTTTGGTTTGTTCATAGGCAACACCGCGCATGTACAACACGTCCCAATTTTTTGGGCCTACGGTGCCAATGCGATCCAAAGCTTCGCTGTAAACGACGATGGCTTCGTCAAAGCGTTCGTGACGGCGAAAAACATCACCCAATTCGATCAGCGGGCGTTCGCGGCTGGGATAGGCTTGGGCCAAGGCTTTTAAGATTTCGATGGCTTTTTCGGTTTTTTCCAATTGGTCATAATTGTTGGCCAGATGCTGACGGGCAAACCAATACAGCGGGGATGTATTTGGAATTTTTTCGTAAATTGCGTTGGCTTCGGTGATGCGACTGCTTTTTTCCATGGCGGCGGCACTGACGATGGCGGCGGTCGCAAAATCAGGACGCAGGTACAAGGCCATGTTTGACATGGCCAAAGCTCCATCCCAACTGCCTTGGCTCAGCCAGCTTTTTGAAAAATCGTAAAGAGCCTCTGCGACGCCTTTTTGCGGTGTGTTAACATCCAGCAACGGGCGCGCTTTGCTGTCCATGCGAATTTTGGCTTGGGCGGCAATGATATCGGCTTCAACCGTTTTTGATGTATTTTGATAAAGGTCTTCGGCTTGTTTAGATAACCCCCGCCGTTCCAGGTTTTCGCCCATCAATTGGGTGGTGCGCACGGAAAGGCCCGTGTGTTTGCGCATGGCTTTATAGGCTTCGCCTGCTTTTTCAAGCTCGCCCTCGACTTCTAAAATCAGGGCGGTGTGCAACAAACGCAACGGTTCAATCTTATCGCCACCTTTCATATCGGTTAGGGTGGCTAAGGCTTTGGTTGTATCGCCTTTGCCCACATAAGCCCAGGCCATTATGGTTGGTGCCAACAGGGCGGAAATGCCGCTGTTTTTCGTCGACAAAAGGCTGATCACGTCATCGTATCGTGTGGCTTTTAAAGCGGTGACCGCACGGGCCATTTTGGACAGTGGGGCTGTGCCGCCCAGTTTTTCGGCTTTGTTTAAGGCTGCGACGGCCTCGTCCAACTTTCCCTGCGTCAGGCCAAGGATATACAGCTGCGCATACAGATCGGCCGTGGCGATGTCTTGGTCTTGGCTGGCCTGTTGATAAAAATCCAAAGCCCGATCCAATTGACCAAGGGACTTGGCATGTCGTCCGGCCAAATAGTTGCCCGCGGCCCCGGCATCTTCGGGATCGGCCTTGACGATCTTCTTGACGACAGGTTCAGGTGCCTCAGCCCCCGGCGTCTCAACGGCCACCTGAGGTTCAGGTGCGGGAGGACTTGAGTTCATCGTATTGTAAACAAGAGCCAAGGAGCCAAGGGCGACGACGGTGATCAGAACTTTTGCATTATTTTTCATGGACTGAGTGTAACCGCACAAACCGTCTCAGACAATTCACATATTTTGATAATTTGGCCCACTGCCGCCTTCGGGGGGGGACCAGATGATGTTTTGCCCCGGATCTTTGATGTCACAGGTCTTGCAATGGATGCAGTTGGCGGCATTCATGTGCAGGCGTTTGGTGCCCTTCTCGTCGTTTAAAAACTCAAAAACACCCGCCGGGCAGTACCGGGTTTCCGGTCCGTCATACAATATTAAATTTGTCGTGATGGGGGCCGCGGAATCTTTCAGCTTTAAATGACAGGGCTGGGCTTCGTTTGAGCCGATGTTTGCCAAATGCACAGAACTCAATCGATCAAAGGTCAAAACACCATCGGGCTTAGGATATTTTATATGCTGAGCCTTGGCCGCGCGTTCGCTGTGCAGGTGGTCGGCGAAATGTTTAAACGTCCACGGGGCCCGCCCGCGCAGTATATAAGTGTCAAACGCCCCATAAGCGATGCCCGCCCATAACCCCAAACGAAACGCCGGGCGAATGTTGCGGGCCTTTGACAGCTCAATCCATGCCCAAGATGCCTTCAGGCTTTTAGGATAGGCAACAAGTTCCAACGGGGGCGTATCTTGATTTAAGGCCTTAACAATCGCGTCCGCACATTCGATGGCGGATTTCATGGCGGTGTGTGAACCTTTGATACGCGGAACATTCATGAACCCTGCGGCGGCTCCGATCAAAGCCCCACCCGGAAAAATCAGTTTGGGGATAGATTGCAGGCCGCCTTCGTTTAAAGCTCGTGCGCCGTAAGCGACCCGTTTGGCCCCTTCGAACAAGGGCCGGATTTTTGGGTGTGTTTTAAAGCGCTGCAGTTCTTCAAACGGTGAAAGATATGGATTGGCGTAATCCAGCCCGGTAATAAAGCCCACCGAAATCAGGTTGTCGGCCATGTGATACAAAAACGATCCGCCGTACGTGTCAGTGGTCAACGGCCAACCGACCGTGTGCACAACAAGGCCGGGCTTGTGTTTTTCAGGTGCAATTTCCCAGACTTCTTTGATGCCCAGACCGTACGTTTGCGGGCAAGCGTCTTCGCGCAGATTAAACTGGCGCATCACTTGTTCGGATAATGATCCCCGGCACCCTTCGGCCAAAATGGTGTAGGGGGCTAAAAGCTCGACCCCCGGTTCGAAATTTGGTCCGGGCTCGCCTGTGTCGGTGCGGCCCATGTCACCCGTGGCAACGCCTTTGACCGATCCTTTGTCGTCATACAGAATTTCGCTGGCGGGAAATCCGGCAAAGATTTCTACACCTAAATTTTCCGCCTGTTCCCCCAACCAACGGGTCAGCGCCCCCAACGACGCCACAAAATTGCCCCGGTTTTTCATTTGCGGCGGGGTGAGCAGCTTAAACGCTTTGTTTTTGGTCAACAGGGCGAAGGTGTCTTTGGTGACGGGCGTGGTCAGCGGGGCGCCGCGTTCTGCCCAATCGGAAAACAATTCGGTTAAGGCTTTGGGGTCAATCACGGCGCCTGACAATATATGCGCCCCGACTTCGCTGCCTTTGTCTAAAACACAGACCGAGATGACTTGACCCACGGCTTGTTTTAAGCGGATGGCACACGTCAACCCGGCCACACCACCGCCAACGATGACGACATCAAAATCCATGGTTTCGCGTCCCGCAGGGGTGTGATCATTTGTCATGTGTGATTTGTAGCTTTGTATGGTAACTTGCGCCATGGAAATTTTAGAGCATCCCCAACAGATTCTGTCTTGGTACATCGCCGCCGGCGTTGACGAAGCCATGGGCGAAGAGCCTTTGGATCGTTATGCCTTGGCGGGCGAAGCGGCGGCGAAACGCGCGGCTCAGGCGGAAAAGATGCTGAAAGCGGCGGAAGTTGACCGTGCGGCGATGCCAAAATCCGGTCCTGTATCGGTTCAGGCCGCCGACGAAGGCGTGTCCGAAGACTCCATTAAAAAAGCCGTCCAATTGGCGGGAGCTGCCAAAACTATTGATGATTTGCGCACCAGCCTCGCAAGTTTTGACGGCTGTGCATCTTTGCAAAAAACCGCCATGAATTTGGTGTTCAGTGATGGCCCTGCCGATGCCAAGGTGATGGTGATCGGCGATTTGCCCGGATCTGACGAAGACCGCCAAGGCGTGCCTTTTGTGGGCGACGGCGGTATATTGTTAAATAAAATGCTGGCGTCCATTGGTTTGGATCGTGCGGATGTTTTTGTCGCCAACACGGTGTTTTGGCGTCCGCCCGGAAAACGCAGTGCGTATGCGGGCGAAATCGCCGTGTGTTTGCCGTTTGTCGAACGCATGATCGAAATCGTTGATCCGCAAATTTTGATCACTTTGGGCGGCCCGGCGACGCATTCTTTGTTGGCGCAACAAGGCAATATTTCGAAACTGGTGGGGCGTTGGTTTACCTATGAAACGCCCAAAATGTCGCATCCGATCACCGCATGCGGCCTATATCACCCAGATTTTTTAATTAAATCCCCGGCGATGAAACGTCAGGCTTGGGCTAACTTGTTGGCAATTCAGGCCAAAATAGCTGAATTTAAAGCCTAAACGTACAGTTTGCTTCCTTTTGCCGACTGACGTATAAGATTTATCAACAATTTTGTGGGATTATTTTACGCATCAGGACGTTGTTATAGCGTAACGTAATTGAAAAAGAGAACCTGTATGCGTTTTAAATCTTCCCTGTATCCCTTCGTTTTCATGCTTGTCCTTTTGGGGCTTTTCGCAAATTCAGCCAAGGCCGCTGATCGTGTCGATGCCGTGGAAATTGCTTCGGTTCCCGTGATGCAAGTGGGCAAAGCCCAATTGCCAACGGTCTTGTCCGCCAGCGATACAAACCTTTATCGCAAAATTTTCGCCGTGCAAAAAAATGGCGACTGGCGCAAAGCCGATAAACTGATCAAAAAATTGGAGGATCGTTTGTTGATGGGCCACGTGATGGCGCAGCGGTTTTTGCATCCCACAAAATATCGTTCAAAATACAAAGAATTAAAAACGTGGTTGGGCGAATATAACGACCACCATTATGCGCCGCAGCTGTACAAATTGGCCTTGCGCCGCCGTCCGGCGAATTGGAAATATCCCAGCAAGCCTAAATATGGCCGGGCTTTATATTCCGCCCCGAACAAGACCAAAGACAAAGTTTTGGAAAAACCAAAACGCAAAAAGCTGACGCGCAGCCAACGCCGTCGCGTTGCCCGCATGAAAATCACCATCAAAACCCATCTGCGCAAAGGCCATACGTTGGCTGTTAAACGCCTGTTGGCCACGTCCGAAGCCAACAAATTGTTCGACAATTATAATATGGATTGGGCACGGGCACGCTTAGCCAAGGGCTATTTCATGGCGGGGCGTGATGAATGGGCTGTCGAATGGGCGGAAAAATCCGCCAAACGTTCCGGCAAGTTTTTATCCAGCGCGCATTGGACCGCTGCCATGGCGCATTGGCGTTTGGGCAACATCGATAAAGCTGGCGTGCATTTTGAAAAATCGGCACAATATGACGATTCGTCATGGTCCAGTGCTGCCAGTTCGTTTTGGGCGGCGCGGGCTTATTTGATCATCCGTAAACCGGAAAAAGTGACGCCATTGCTAGAACAAGCCGCCGTTCACCCCCGCACGTTTTATGGTCAATTGGCGAGCAAGATTTTAGGCCGCGAAGTCGCTTATGATTGGGCCATGCCGGCCATGGATGGCAAAGACGTTCGCGCTTTGCAAAACCATAAAGGTGGTCGTCGGGCTTTGGCGTTACTGCAAGTTGGCGAAGATACACGCGCCGAAAAAGAAATGCGCCAAGTGGCAAAATTAGCTCCGGCTAAAATGGCCCGTGGTATTTTGTCGATTGCGGCCCAAGCCGGMATGGCGGAACTGACCATTCGTTTGGACGCSATGCTKCAYCCCAATGGCGGYGGTCTTGAYGGGGCYGCYTATCCGTTGCCRTCTTGGCAACCYRCGGRTGGYTTTAAGATTGAYCGSGCTTTGATTTATGCGTTGGTGCGTCAGGAATCSCGYTTTAAYCCMAATGCMAARTCKGGYGCGGGYGCRCGKGGWTTGATGCAATTGATGCCGGGCACCGCAAGTTTTGTGGCGCGCGACCGCACGTACCGTTGGAACAAACGGTCAAAATTGTTTGAGCCTGAATTGAATTTGAAATTGGGCCARAAATACATTTCCATGTTGCTGAASGACAAAAAAATCAAAGGCGATTTRTTTTTCATGGCRGCRGCGTGGAAYGGTGGTCCGGGCAATTTGAACAAATGGCGTCGCAACGTYGACCATATGGGCGATCCYTTGTTCTTYATCGAAAGCTTGCCCAGCCGCGAAACCCGCAACTTTATCGAACACGTGTTGTCGAATTTGTGGATTTACAGAAAYCAGTTGGGYCARCCYTCACCGTCTTTGGACGCGGTGGCTTCSGGWRTRTGGCCTTCGTATCAYGCTTTGGGYCAAGAGCCYGCAAGGATWGCTTTAAATGTCACAAATTAAAGGGGAACGCACGTTCCTGCCCATTCGCATTGCGGTCGCCACCATTTCCGATACGCGTACTTTAGAAAATGATAAATCCGGCGACACCTTGGTCGATCGCATCACCGCCGCCGGACACATTGTTGCTGACCGTCAAATCATCATCGATGAAGCCGATATTATTGCCAAGGTTTTGCAAGGCTGGATCGACGACGAAACCGTTGACGCGGTCATCACCACAGGCGGCACAGGGCTTACGGGCCGTGACGTGACCCCCGAAGCTTTCGCCATGGTCTGTGAAAAAGACATCCCCGGTTTTGGTGAAGTCTTTCGCATGCTCAGCTATCAAAAAATAAAAACCTCGACCATTCAATCGCGCGCCATGGCGGGGTTAGCCAACGGCACCTATTTGTTCGCTCTGCCCGGATCACCGGGCGCGTGCAAAGATGCTTGGGACGATATCTTGGTACATCAATTAGACGCCAGAACGCGGCCCTGCAACATGGTCGAATTGATGCCGCGCCTAAAAGAACACCTTTAAATCTGAAGCTTCGTCCACGTCTTTCATTTCTTTGACAAAGGCGACCTTGGCCCCTTTCGGAAGGTTGGCGAGGGTGTCTTTTAGCGCGTGCTCCGTAGACCAGCGCACATTTTGAAACGGGTCAACGACTTTGGGCAGACGCCGAGCGCCCACCAGCCAAAATCCTCCATCCGGCGCGGGGCCAAACACAAAATCATGATTGTTTAAAGCCGTGAACGCGGCTTGAATGGTGCTGGGCTGAATGTTTGGAATGTCGGACCCAATAATCACCACAGGGCCGTGCGGCAGGTCATGCAAAGGCTTTAACATACGCGCGCCCAAATCACCGGACCCTTGCGCGATCAAGCTCCAATACTTAGGCCATTGGCGGGGTTGAAACCGCGAGCTGTCGGGGCTGACCGAAATCGAACAGGTCCAGCCGGGACGGTTGAGGCGGTGCGCGGTTTGAAATAAATTGCGGCGATGAAAATTCCACGCGCGGACAAAACCTATTACCTTTGCAAGGCGGGTTTTGACCCGACCCATGCGCGGGGCTTTGCTCATCAGGACCAAATGGTGCTTCATTTATACAAGCCTTCAATCCAGCGGTTCGGCGCTCCGGCTAGAAATAATCCCAAGCATAAAAGGTTTCGGGCGGGTCGCGCCCACCATCCCCCGGCTCGGTATTTATCCGCCGATGTGATGACGTAGGCGCGCAAGGATTTCAGCCGCATGGGGCCAAGCCGTTGGGCCAAATCCACGTCTTCCATCAGCTTTAAATTTTGATTGTAGCCGCCGACCAAATCGTAAAGCTCGCGGTGGATCAACAAACCCTGATCGCCATAAGGAAGCCCCCAAGCCTTCGCCCGCCAGTTGGCTAACGAAGCCACGCGGTTTGCTCCTTTGGAACGATCATCAAAACCAAGCTTAAAATAAGCCGCGCGTTCGGTGTTGAGGGGGTCCGTCATAAAACGCCGAACATCGTCGTCCCAATTTTTAGGCAACCGGGTATCGGCATGTAAAAACAAAAGCCAATCGTCAGAAGTCTCCGCCGCGCCAAAAGCTAATTGCAAACCGCGACCGGGTTCACTGTTCAAAACCGAAGCCCCAAGCTCACCCGCAATCTCACAAGTCTTATCAACCGACCCCCCATCAACAACAAAAACCTCCAAGCCCTCTAAGTCTTGCAAATATACAGACTTCAGGGTGGCGGGAAGGGAAGCTTCGGCGTTTAGGGTGGGGATGATGATGGTTAACATTTGGGGAGAATAACATGGATTTCTTTTAATCAGTAAGAAGTTGATTCTGCATTATTTACTCATCGCTATCGTCACGCCAGAGTTCGTTGATCTCGTTAAGCATTTCATTAAAGGAATCCGTTTGGGGAGCACCGCCTANTTCTATGCGTTCAAGTTCTTCAATAATTATAGGGATTCTTTTAATGATGACATTTTGCAGATTGGTCACTCTAGAATTATGTGTGAAATGTTCTTTTACGGATACTTTTTGTTCTTTTTCAGATTCTAGGAAACTTAAAAATTCGTAAATAGTGGAAAGATTTGCCACAATCGGACCACCTAAAATACCTAACTTACTTATAGTGCTATTATAAAATGCGGATTTATATTGTTCTTGGTAGTTGATCGTTAATGTCGTTTGAAGTTCAGCGTTCTTTAATGTATCTCGGTATTTCAAGTGAGAAAGGTGTCTATTTTTAACTAAGGTATAAATTATAATCAGCTCTCCTTTTAGCCCACCTGCAAGAGCTTGCCGGTCTTGTATAAATAAGCGATCATCACGATTTCGGTTAAGCTTTGCATTAACAAAAGCACCAAGAAGAATTGCCACAAGCCCGAAGAAAGCCCCGAACATTGCTCCTGTGCCTTCATTCATGGATTGAAGGCCTTCCCAAATATTGGCGAARCCAATAAAAAAGGCGATGCCGAAGACTAGGCCGCAGGCGGTTAGGACGAGGCCCCAGAAGCTAATTAATTTTGAACAAATATCCATACTGCATAGCATGCAAAACTATCAGGCGATTCGCAACTTAATTGTATAAACCGGGGTGTGGGGCAATGCCCCGCGAAGCTTTCCATGGGCGAAAGCCCAAGCGGTCTTAAAGAATTCTCACCCTCTGTGATATCAGCCATTTCTTTTGCCACAATTCACCGTTAGTTTGCCTTTATGGAACAGACAGTTGTGGATACGGTTGAGCATGCTTCGGCACATACGGATTTGACGGGCATTGCTTTGGTGGTGGTGGCGGCGCTTTTGTGTGGCTTGGGGATGGAACGGTTAAAGCAGCCGGCGATTTTGGGCTATATGGTGGCGGGTGTGTTGCTGGGGCCATCTGTTTTGGCGGTTGTGAACGATTTGGATCAGATTAATATCTTGGCCGAATTGGGCGTTTTGATGCTGTTGTTTGTGATCGGCATGGAACTGAGCCTGCGCATTTTTAAACGCATCTGGAAATTGGCGGCGGCGGTTGCGGGCTTGCAAATCACCGCGTCTATGTTGATGTTCTGGCTGTTGTCCTTCGTCTTTGAATGGCCGCTGGAAATGGCGGTTTTGATGGGCTTTGTGGTGGCCATGTCATCGACCGCCGTGGCCATCAAAATCTTGCAAGATGCGGGTGAATTAAAAACCCGTGGCGGACGCATCGCGGTGGGCGTGTTGATTGCCCAAGACATGGCGGTGGTGCCGATGATGTTGACCGTGGGCGTGATGGGCCGTGGTGGATTTGATTGGATGACGGTGGTCAGCCTGACCGGGGCCGTGGCGTTGTTGGTGGGCTTGGTTTGGTATTTAAGCCGCGGGCGAAAACTGAACCTTCCCCTGCCCAAACTGGTCGGTACAAAACGCGAAGAACTTGGCCCATTGATGGCGATTGCGTTTTGCTTTAGTGCGGCGGCGGTGTCTGGTTTGTTGGGATTGAGTGCGGCGTACGGAGCCTTTGTCGCGGGCTTGGTGATCGGCAACTCAAATCTAAAAGAAACCATTTTTGCCGAGGTTAAACCCATTCAAAGCATTTTGATGATGGTGTTTTTCCTGTCCATTGGCTTGCTGATTGATTTGCAATATGTGTGGGATAATTTGGGCGCTGTGCTGGCGATTTTGTTCATGGTCACGGTGTTTAAAACCATGTTGAACGTGGGCGTGATCCGCATGTTGGGCCAACCGTGGCACATCGCCGTGGTGTCGGGCATCGTGCTGGCGCAAATCGGAGAATTCTCCTTTTTGCTGGCGGGCGTCGCCGTCACCAGCGGCGTCATTCCGCCCGAAACATCTCGCCTGGTGATTGCCGTGACGGTGATGAGTTTGTTGATGAGCCCATTGTGGACCTTAACCGCGCGCCGCTTGCATGGCATGGCGTCTGACGGTGTGGATACGATTGGCGATATTTGGACGATTGCGTGGGGCAAAGAAACCGAAATGGCGGTGCGGGGCTTTCATGTCGCCAGCGACCAGACGGCCAGTCTATGCCGCCGTTTGGTCGAAGCTAAAAAACATGTGAAATTGCATCGTGCGGCAAAGAAGCTTCCAAAACCAGACGATAAGGATAAGCCTTAACCATGCCCGATTTTTCGTTTGAACTAAAACACCAAGGCATCATTTGCGGTGTGGACGAGGCCGGACGCGGACCGTGGGCGGGGCCCGTAGTTGCCGGGGCGGCGATTTTGGACCGGGCAAAATTACCCGATGATTTGGTGCAGGGCCTGGATGATTCCAAAAAGCTGAAAGCCCAAAAACGCGAAGCCTTGTTGGAACGCCTGCAAGAGTGTGACGCCGTGCAGCTGGGCCTCGGCATTGCGAGTGTCGAAGAAATTGATGAGTTTWWYNAKCKKGYMRGCAACGTTTCTGGCCATGCGCCGCGCCGTTGAAAATTTACCGACCAGGCCAGACTTTGCGTTGATCGACGGCAATAAAATTCCGCCGGGTCTGAGTTGCTCAGCCGAGGCCGTGRTCAAGGGTGATGGGCTGTCCTTATCCATCGCGGCGGCATCCATTCAGGCCAAGGTCGCGCGGGATTTTATGATGGTCGAATTGGACGTTTTGCATCCGGGATATGGCTGGGCCAACAATGCCGGATACGGCACAAAACAGCATCAAGAGGGCTTGGCGAGGCTTGGAATCACGCCTCATCACCGAAAAAGTTTTAAGCCAATTCGCAAGATATTGAGTCTTGGGGATTCCTAAGACTCAACATATAGCATTAAGCATCTACTATAAGGTATTGATTCCATTAATTTCTTGACGCAGAGTCCCCGGTCGTTCACCCTACGGCTATGACAAACATCAAATTACCACTCAATAAAGTCCTTTTGGGCGACTGCATTAAATCCATGGACAGCCTTCCCGAAGGCTCGGTCGATATGATCTTTGCGGACCCGCCGTATAACTTGCAATTGCAAGGGGATTTACATCGCCCAAACAACACTAAAGTCGATGCAGTTGACGACGAATGGGATCAATTTGAAAGCTTTGCCGAATACGATGATTTCACCAAACGCTGGTTAAAAGCCGCACGCCGTGTTTTGAAAGCGGACGGCACCATGTGGGTGATTGGCAGCTATCACAACATTTTCCGGGTTGGCTCAACGTTGCAAGATTTAGGTTTTTGGATGTTGAACGATGTGATTTGGCGCAAAACCAATCCCATGCCGAATTTCCGTGGACGCCGTTTTACCAACGCTCACGAAACCATGATTTGGGTGGCAAAAGACAAAGACGCGCGGTATCGTTTTAATTACGAAGCCATGAAAGCGTTAAACGACGATTTACAAATGCGCTCCGATTGGGTCTTGCCGATTTGTTCGGGCAAAGAACGTTTGAAAAATGACCAAGGCACAAAGGCCCACCCAACGCAAAAACCGGAAAGCTTGTTGTACCGTGTGATTTTGAGTTCCAGCCTGCCCGGTGATGTGATCTTGGACCCGTTTTTTGGAACAGGGACCACGGGTGCGGTGGCGAAAAAATTAGGCCGCAATTGGATTGGTTGTGATGAAAGCGCTGAGTACGCTGAACTCGCCACCAAACGCATTGCCAAAGTTCACGCCGACAAAGATTTGGACTTGTTGCGCACGGAAAGCAAACGCAGTCTTCCACGTGTACCGTTTGGGTCCGTGGTTGAACGCGGCATGTTAAAGGCGGGTGATGTTTTGTATGATGGTCGCCGCCGGTATTCCGCAAAAGTTCGCTCTGATGGCACTTTGGTCACGGCTGATTTTAAGGGATCAATCCACCAAGTCGGAGCATTCGTGCAAAAAGCCCCCAGCTGTAACGGTTGGCAATTTTGGTACGTTGAAAAACGTGGAAAATTGGTGCCGATTGAAAGTTACCGCGAACAAATTCGCGCCGACATGCATTAGCGTTAAACGCTGATCAAAGAATGAGGGCCATGAGCCCTTAGACAAAATGGGGCCATGAGCCCTTGGGCTCCCAAAGCATCATAGTTCCAGGTCGCACTTGAACACCGCTTTGGGGGCCGTTTTTATAGATCCTTATCATTTGCTAATGTGCAGGTTTTTAAGYTCWGCRCCRATSGCCCGAAAKGCCAAAGACAAYGTYGCRGCRTCYGGRGATTCAAARTAATGGCCTGTGSTGCTGGCRCAATCSGAYAACATKGASGCCGTTGTGGAMGCRATAGAMGTGCCAAAGGCGATGGTRTAAACRACRATGCCTTCRTTTTTCATRCCATCACARACYTGAAWSAGGCGGCTGTCCAATTCRGCTTGAGCAACGSTTGARCTGCTGGTGGTGTTTAAGTTTCCATCGGCGATCACGCCATAGGCCGAATAATAACTGTCGATCATGCGGTTATCACCGTCGGTCAGAATGATCGCGACTTTGTTCCAATCAGCATCACCATAGGCGGCGCCTTCGGAAAAAGGGGCGTCCGGGGAAAGCACGCGCCACCCCCACGCGGCGCCCAAATTAATGTGGGTGCTGCCCAAAGCCGACATGGCATCGATTTCAGAATCTAATGTGCTGCGGTTATTGGTCAGCGCGGTGATTGGACGGGGACAGTATTTGTTCCGGTCGCTTGATTTTATATTGTAAAACGGTGTCCATAATCCATCGACCCCAACGCTGGTATCTTGGGTGTCGGCGGGATAATCACGGGCCATTACGCAGCCTTCCCATGTGGCCGAACTGCTGGAACTGCCGCCCCACCACCATTGACTATATTGTGTGCCAACGCCAAGCGAAGACGCTGTGTTCAGCCTCAGCGTTTGCGGAACAGAAGCATATCCCCACCGCAGGCTTTGACGTCTGGCCACATGTATCGGCGCAGGCTCGGTTTCTAAATTGGCAAACCCAACCGCCGTTGGGTCGCTAACATACGCCGTCATGGCGGTGCCAATATTGACGGTATTGTCAAACGGCACCAGGCCGACCTTCAACAAGTCCGGGGCCGTTTCATTGCCAAAGATAATGTCGATCAGTTCGTGGGCTGCGGTTTTCATGTCCGCCATTTTATTGCTGCCACCCATGGACCCGGTGTTGTCCAAAACCATCACCAATTCCAATCCATTGGTTTCAACGATGATTTCAGCCGACGACGAAACCGTGATAGAATTGACACCGATGATGTTTAAAAACACCGTGCTGACCGAGGCTTTTCCCGTTACGGAAATGATGCCGCCAACATCGGAAAACGTTAAGTCATGGGTTGCACCAACATCCGTATCGGCATAATTAGCCGTTACAAAATCAGCAAACTTTGTTTCCAGATACGTTGTGTCCGACGATATGCTGCGCATGGACCCAACAGCCAAAGCCGCAGCGTCCAGCGCGTGCGATAATCTGGATTTAATCAAATAAGCTTGGGACACATCAACGGCCAAGCCCGCCAAAATCATCAAGGGAATAACCATGGTGGCAAACATCACCATAACCGCACCGCGTTCGTTGGCGTGAAAACGTTGGATGGTATTCATGATGTTCACCTTAATATTTGAGGATATAATTGACTTTGCGGGGGCGCATATACGATGTTTCCGTCATGGAAAAATCAACAGGGATAATCAACCGGACCAAGGGCTGATAGGCATAACTGCCCGTGACAATAATGATGCTGGCTCCGGCTTCGCCGCGCCCTTCGGCTTTGATCAGGGGATCAGAAACAGCCCCACTGTTGTCGCCATCCGCCCAATCCAAGGTGGGCGCACCTGTGTTATCATCAAACCGTACGCTGGCAACGCCGATGGTCATGGCCGCACTGTTTAACGGATTCATAGTGAGTTGCGCGGCCAGATAAATGGCGTCCAGTTCTGTTGAGTTGATATCGATTTCCTGGCTGATCAAATCGGACGCCGTTTGCACCGCATTCAATAATTTTCGTTTGGCCAGCAAACCGTTGCTGAGTTCAATCACGCCCATCAAAATCAACAGCAAAAATGGCAATATCAAAGCAAACTCTACGGCGACAACGCCCGTGGTGTCGGTCTTTAAATTGCGGAGGGATTTTTTTAAATTTTGACGCGTCATGACCCGGCCTCATACGGTTCGTTTTGAAACACGACGGTGCTGGTTAACATGCGTTTGTTGGTGCCGGGGATGGTTTCGAAAAAAACAGAAATCATGGGCGTATTGATGGTCCACCAATACATGACCCGCACCACAACAATGTCGCCACTTGTGCCCGCTGAAAATCCGTAAACGATGGGTTCGTCTGTATCGGGGTCGTATTCTGTATCTAATGTAATTGAGCTGTAATTGGTCATGATCCGGGCGTCATACAATAACGAGCCACAGGTGAGTGTTGATCCCAAATGGGAACACATTGCCGAGGAAAAATCAGCCATGGCATCACCGGACGCTTGGGCTTGTCCGGTGCGAATGCGCCGCGCGACATCGATGGCGGCGCCATCCAAACTGATGGCGGCAAACGTCATCATGGACACTTCGACAATCGCCATCAAAACAAAAACCAAAACCGGGGCGACCAAGGCAAACTCTATGGCTGTTGTTCCCTTGTTTGATTTATGAAAACGTTGAAATACAGATCGATAAAACATTTCATTGGCTCCTAAAAATGGTCTGTTACAGACCGCGGATCAAGGCATGCATGACCAAAGTTCCAGACGTTGTCAGGACAAAAATGTTCAACAGTCCAGAAGCGAATTCCAGACTGTGATAGGGCACAGAAACTTTATGGGTAACGATCATCAGCGTTGCTACGGCCCCGCCAAACGCCAAGGCCACGCCCATCAGAACAACAAATCCATGCAGGTAAGCAACGTGGAGTTCAGCGTTCGCGTTATAGGGCAACAATAGTCCACACCAAAACAAGGCATTGGCCATGATGCCATAAGCGACGAGCCCGGCTGGAGAGACAAACTCTGAAAATTTTGGGAGTTTGGGATTATCCATTTGGGTCGGTAAAATATCAGCAAGCATAACAACACCTCATCTGTGGGGGACCGACTTAAGGTTCGCAAAATGAGCGTGTTGGCGCAGTGATTTTACGCACAGCTGGGTTGGTGGATGTTTTAAAAAAGCCTTTAGGAATGCCGAAGGTGCCTGAAAATTACAACGCCACCGCCACCAGATGAAACGGCATTTGGCAGGGGTGCGCCGCGCCGGTCATCCAATGTTTGTCTTCACCGTTTGGGCTAAGTTGTGAAATCATCGACGCCGTGGTGGAAAATTCGCCGTGCATGCAAATGCCACTTTCATGGTTTGATAATATAGTCTTCATTATATCCACGGTGATGTCGCCTAGGTGTTCGTTCATCATACGGTGTGCACAGGCTTCTCTGGATGTTGGGTCCAACTGAACGGGGTCGGTACTGAAACGGGCCGCGAAATCTATCTTTGTTCCGTCAAGATTTTGAGAACACCGTTCGTATGTGTCGCGAATGGATAGCCCGTTAGAAATATTTCGAATGCCAGAAGTCACCCGCTCGGAAACCCAATCTTGACCAGCGGTTTCCAACACCCAGGCTTCCTTGCCATCGGCCAAAAGGAATGAATTGTGATAGCTGAAGGACGGCTCGTTTTCAGCGCAGGCTCCGCCTTGACCATGTGTTTTTAAAAGCTGGGTGATGACGTCTACGGCGTTTGAGGCCGACCGGCTGCGTTCTAAACCAAGGCGCACCAAATCCATGCCAAGCAGAGCGGGCGGTCCCAATTGGGCGGTGGTCCAGACGGCTTCGTTGCCGATGACCAGACCATATTCATTGGTGCCCATTTCCGCCCCCCACATCCAGTCCGGTTGAGACAATAAAACGGCGGCCGTAGAGGAGACCTGCGGAATTTCTATATAGGTACACCGGACCGTCGCGGATGGTGCATGGGATTGGCGCGAAAATCGTTGAACGCTTTGCGCTTCGTCGGCCGGGCGGTCGCTGTTTTTTGCAAAAATTACCGAGCCATCGGCGGTGGCAGAAGGAAGGGCCACGAGGGTATCACACATCGGCACAGTCTCCTGTTTATGACATCTCTGAAATTTGTCTGATGGGCAGGGTGAAATGGAACTTTGAACCTTGACCGGGCGTGCTTTCGATCCGAATGGTTCCGCCATTTTTTTCGATCATTTCCTTGCACAGGGGAAGCCCCAATCCGGTGCCCGTTTCGCCATCTGTGCCGGGTGTGGATGTTCTTAGGTCAAGGGCAAAAATATTAGCAAGGTGTTGCTCGGATATGCCAACACCATTGTCGGCGACGGTGATTTGCACCATGTCATTTTGGGCGTGTGACGAAAGGTCTATGGTCCCTCCGACGGGCGTGAATTTAAGAGCATTCCCGATCAAGTTACGGATAACGGTTTGCACCATGTCCGGATCAGCAAAGGCCATTTCCTTGCCAATTGTATTGGTCAGCGTGATGTCTTTGTCCAAGGCTATGGGGCATAAAATATCGACGCAGGTTTGCGAGGCTTTGCGAAGAGAAAATGTAGATGCATTGATTTTCTGCCCCGTCATTTGCAGACGCGACCATTCAAGCAGGTTTTGCAAAAGGTCAAAAAATTTAAGTCCGGAATCGTTCACCTTACCGGCGTAATCTGCGAGTTTGTGTTTGCTGATTTTATCAGGCATTTCGGCCATCACTTGGGTCATGCCTAAAAGAACGGTAANGGGCCCCTYGAGGTCGTGCGCGATAATGGAAAAGAATCTGTTTTTAACATCAACTTCATATTGCAGTTGGGCTTCGGCCTGTTTTCGCAATTTAACTTCTTTGGCTAACCGCCGATTCCAAATGATAAAGATGATAAATATAACGGCGCCCGTTCCCCCGGCTTGCAGGGCAACTTTGCGCACCGTGGCGGCGTTGAGACCAATTTGATATTGTGAAGCGCCCCATTTTTTGCGGATAGCGGCTTCTTCTTGGGGGGTGATGGTCGCCAGTGCCTTGTCGATGATCGGCACCAATTCGGGCCAATCTTTGCGTACGCCAAAGGATAATCCCGGCATGTTCAAATTGGCCGGGGCAGCAACCACTAAATTGGTGATGTCATGTTTGTTGATAAAATAAGTGGCGACACCAAGGTTTTGCACGCTGGCATCGGCCTCACCTTCGGCAACGGCCTTAAACGCATCTAACAAAGTTTCGTTCAGGATGATTTTGATCGTCGGGTAATTCGTGCGAATAAATTCGGTGGTCGCATAACCTTCGACCAGAGCGAGGGTACGCCCTTGTAAATCGGCCAAGCCTGCGATCAAAGGGTGGTCCGTGCGCATAAAAATGACGTCCGGAAAATTCAGGTGTACGTCTGAAAAATTCATATATTCGTCGCGCTCAGGCGTTTGCGTTACGGCGGGCAAGACGTCAAGATTGCGATTTTTCACACCCTCAATGACTTGGGACCAAGAAAGTCCCGGAACCACTTCAAGGGTGATGCCCAAGCGATCACCCACAAGGCGCGCGTAGTCAGATGCCATGCCGGCATACGTTCCGTCTTCGGCAATAAAATCAAACGGAGGATAACCCGGATCAACGCCCAGACGGATGTATTTATGGTTATCCAGCCAGTCTTTTTCGGTGTTGGTGAGGCTGATATTTGAGTTTTTCAATTGTGTGAGCGTGGTGACATTGACCCAACGTTGGCGTAGGCGCTTGAGTTCATTTTGCGGAACATGAGTTACCGCTTTGCGCAAGATAGAGGCCAAAATCGGCAAGTTCTTGTGGGTCGCAATATTAAGCTGGCTGTATTTCCTATCGCCCATTTTGATCTCTCCGGAAATGACCAGCCCGGTCATCATTTCTTGGGCCTTGATGTCATTAAAAACGGTGAGCTTTCCAAAGGTCGCATCGGCCTGTCCAAAAGCCACCGCTCTCAATCCTTCGCGCACATTTTTGACCAAAAGAATGTTGATCAGGGGGTGATCTTTATTGAGAACTTCGGCGTAAAAGAAGCCCTTTGGCAAAGCGACGGTCTTGCCATAAAGCTGTTTTAAGGTGCTGTAGGGGGCGTTCTTGCGGCTCARAATAGAATTAGCGTTATAGGCATAAGGTTCGGTGAACAGCAGAAATTCTTCACGTGCCCCGGTTTTGGCAATGTTCAACATGACGTCAAGCTCACCGGCTTTGATCATGCCCATAAATTCGTTCCAAGTTGGGCCGCTGATATAGTTAACCTTGATGCCGATTTGCTTGGCCAACAAATTCATGTAATCAATGGAAAACCCCTTTGGTTTACCGCGCTCGAAATAATTAAAGGGGGGCCAGTCGATTTCATTGTGGACGCGGATGACCGGGTGATCTGCGACCCACTGGCGTTCTTCTTGGGTGAGTTCAAGTTGCGTTACTTGTGTTTCTTGTGCATTCAGGCCGGAAAGGCTGAAAAGGCTCGCGAGCGCGAACAAAAGCAGAAAAGAAAAGGTTTTGCGCAGTGTCATTTAAAACTCCAAAAACACCATAAGAATTGAGTGCACTTTATACAGGTTCCAGTTCAGAGGGTATGCTTTTCAATATTTTTTGTACCTTTAGGGTGCGTTGGCCTTTAAATGTATGCACATTTCCTTGCTAAGCGCCCGAACGTTGCCTAAACATAAGAGAATGTTTTTTGATTGTTAAAGGAAAGTCGATGTCTGAAAAATGGGATTCCCGGTTTATTCGTTTGGCGCGCGAAATTGGCTCTTGGTCCAAAGATCGTTCAACGCGGGTCGGGGCGGTGATTGTCGCCGAAGACAAAACGCCCAGCTCGTACGGCTATAACGGCTTTCCCCGTGATATCGACGACGATGCGGCCGAACGCCACGAACGTCCTGATAAATACGATTGGACCGAACACGCGGAACGCAACGCGATTTATAACGCAACCCGCACCGGACAAACGTTGATGAACAACACTATTTATGTCACCCACGTGCCGTGCCCAGATTGCGCGCGGGCGATTTTACAAGTCGGCATTAAACGCGTGGTGGTCGACCGGGCGTCTGTTTCCGATGCGGACTTTCAAGCCCGCTGGGACGAAAAAGGCAAGTTTTCAGAACGCATGTTCAAAGAAGCCAAAATCGAAATGGATTACGGCGAAGCCAAAACCGAAGACGAATTGCGAGGCGAATAGGGGCTTATGGCTTATCCCTCACTAACCAAATGTTCCCGCGCCCAGCCTTTGATGAAGGTTGAAAAGAGTTTCATTTTTAGGGGCATGTAGTCCCTGTGTTGGCGGATCAGGTAGAGCTTTAGGTCGTCGATTTTGTAATCTTCTAAAATGACCTTGATTGAGCCTTCGGCCGTTTCTGTTTTGTGGATGTAACAGGGTAAAACGGCGATGCCCAAGCCTTTCACCACGGCGGCTTTGATGAACAATGGATTGTTGGCCCGATAATTCCCGGTCACCGGGGTGGAATAGGTCGTGGTGTTCGATTTCAAATGCCACACATCGGACCCCGTGCGGGTGTGCACGTACCGCAAACAATTATGGCCTTGCAGGTCTTTGGGGAGCTTCGGTGTGCCGTGTTCTTTTAGGTAAGAAGGGGCCGCACAAATGTTTAATTGCACGCGGGCAATTTCGCTGGCTATCAGGCTGGAATCGGGAAGCGATGGGGCYAGCCGCAGGGAAAAATCGATGCGGCCTTCGGTGAAATCRACAATTTSATCSGTCACSYGGGTTTCCAAAGTGATCGCGGGRTAGGTCAGGGCAAARTCGGCAAARRCTTGGTTGAAYACGGTYACYCCCAWRCCWGATGGGCARCTGATGCGYAAKCRRCCTTGGGGTTSGCCRTGCAYTTCRGCMACGATGTTTTCYGAAACTTCGGCTTCGTTSAGGACTTTCAGRCTTTGTGTRTAATAGGCYTCYCCGGTTTCGGTCAGGCTTAAGCGCCGGGTGGATCGGTTTAAAAGCTTGGCCCCCAAACGTCCCTCTAACCAGGAAACTTGCTTGCTGGCGAGCGACGGCGAACATGAACATTCGCGCGCCGCTTTGCTGAAACTTTGCAATTCAACCACCCGAACAAAGGTCCGCATGCAGGTCAGTGTATCCATCGTGTTGTTCCTATTGTTTCCAATATGGAAAGTATACTGTGAAAAAATAGGTATATAAATGAATATGTGGAATGCTAGGGTTTTGCCATCTTTTGTTGAACAATATTTGGAGAAGAAAACGATGAAGAAAATAACAGGTTTGGCGTTCGCGCTCTCTTTAGTGTCCACGGTGGCTTTTGCCGGAGCCGGACACAATCATGACAATTCCCCCAGTCCGGACGTCAGCTTAGCCTCAACGTTTGTGGACGAGAATGTATCGGTGATCATGGGCGTTGGCGGTTTTGCCGGCGGCAATGTTGCGGTATCTGCGGGACCGGATGGATTGCTGATGGTTGACGATTTCTTGCCGGGCTTTGCGCAAAAGCTCGAAACGGCTCTGGTTGATTTGAAAACCTGCCAAACGTGCGGAAATCTGGAATATCTGATCAACACCCACTGGCATTTTGACCACGCCGGCAATAATGAACACTTTGGGGGCGCCGCGGTTTTGATCGCTCATGATGCGGTGCGCCCGTTGTTGAGTTCGCCCCAAGACCTGAAAGCCTTTAACCTGAAGCTGCCCGCAAAAAACCGCGATGGTTTGCCGGACATCACCTTTGCTCAACAATCATCGGTGTATTTTAATGGCGAAGAAATTGAATTAACCCATTTCCCGCAAAGCCATACGTCTGGTGACATCAGCGCGTACTTTAAAAAATCCAACATCGTGCATTTGGGGGATCTGTATTTTAATCACATGTTCCCGTTTGTTGATTTGCAAAACGGTGGCAATGTGAAAGGCATGATCAAAAGTATCGAGGCGGCGATCAAGCAATACCCCGCGGATGCAAAAATCATTCCCGGTCACGGTGCGTTGTCGAATATGGATGAATTGAAAACCTACCTAGGCATGCTGAAAGCCACCACCAAAGTGGTTGAGGCCGGTAAAAATAAGGGCTTAAGCCTAGAGCAAATTCAAAAGCAGGGACTGGATAAAAAATGGCAGTCCTGGGCGTGGAAATTTGTATCCGTTGAAACGTGGATCGCCCTAGTTTACGGAAGCTTATAAAGAGAAAGAGATTGCGGCCCCTTACCGTGTCGGTACGGGGTCGCCATCGCCTGTGTAATCGTAAAAACCTTTTCCGGTTTTGCGGCCCAGCCATCCGGCTTCGACGTATTTGACCAACAATGGACACGGACGGTATTTACTGTCGGCCAAGCCTTCGTGCAATACGTTGACCACGGCCAAAAACGTATCCAAGCCAATAAAATCGGCCAATTCCAATGGTCCCATGGGATGATGTAGGCCCATTTTCATAGCGTTGTCGATGGCGGCAACCGATCCGACACCTTCGTACAAGGTATAGACGGCTTCGTTAATCATCGGCATGAGAATGCGATTGACGATAAAGGCCGGGAAATCTTCGGCGGCGACCGGGTTTTTGCCCATTTTTTTGGACAGTTCGGTGATGGTCGCAAACGTATCGGGATCGGTGGCAATGCCGCGAATGGTTTCGACCAATTCCATAGCCGGCACCGGGTTCATAAAATGCATGCCGACAAACTTTTCGGGACGATCGGTTCCGGCCGCCAAGCGGGTGATGGAAATCGACGAGGTGTTGGTGGCGATGATGGCCTCTGGTTTTAAGACCGGACAGAGCTCTTTAAAAATTGCTTTTTTGACCTCTTCATTTTCAACGGCGGCTTCGATGACAATGTCGCAATCGCCAAAGGCGGACATTTCGGTGCCTGTTGAAATACGCGGCATGGCGGCGACAATTTCCGCTTGGCTCATTTTGCCTTTCGCCACGCGGCGGTTCATGTGGGCTTCGATTTTTTCTAAAGCGGCAGCGGCTTGGTCCGCATTGTTGTCCAAAACGTGCACGTCATACCCAGCCAAAGCCGATACATGAGCGATGCCCAGACCCATTTGCCCTGCGCCGATAACGCCAATTTTTTTGATTAAATCCACAGACATGTCGTTTCCCTATAATATTTAAGCGTTCATGTTCTCATTGTTTGAGCGCTTGGGCAAGCTCTGGTAACACATCAAATAAATCAGCCACCAAACCATAGTCCGCAATTTTAAAAATAGGGGCGTCTGGGTCTGAATTAATGGCGATGATGGTGCGTGAATCTTTCATTCCGGCCAAATGCTGAATGGCCCCGGAAATGCCGACCGCGATGTAAAGATCGGGGGCAACAACCTTCCCGGTCTGACCAATTTGGTGATCGTTGGTGGCAAAACCCGCATCCACGGCGGCGCGCGATGCGCCAATGGCTCCGCCTAAAATATCGGCCAAGGTTTCCAGCAATGCAAAATTTTCGACCGAGCCCAAGCCGCGTCCACCCGACACAATTACGGACGAAGACGCCAAATCAGGGCGATCCGATGCACTGAGTTCTGAGCTGACATAGGCCGAAAGCTGAGGCGAACCCACCATATCAATGTTTTGAAGAACCGCCGATCCTCCTGTTGGGCTGGCGGGTTCAAACGTGGTGGTGCGCACGGTGATGATTTTTTTAGCGTCCCGGCTTTGCACGGTTTGAATGGCATTTCCGGCATATATTGGGCGTTTGAAAGTGTCTTTATTCACCACTTCGCAAATATCGGAAATTTGCTGAACATCCAAAACGGCAGCCACGCGGGGCATAACATTTTTGCCAACACTGGTGGCGGGCGTCAAAATAGCATCGTAATTTTCGGCCAGACTGATCAACAATGTGGCCAAGGCCTCGGCCAAGGCATGAGCTAGATTTTCATCATCAGCGATCAGCACGGTGTCAATGCCTTCGATTTCGGCGCAGGCCGTTGCCACATCGCCACAATTTTGCCCGGCAACCAAAATATCGACACTGCCCAACGCTTTGGCACAGGTCACGGTGTTGAGTGTTTGTGGGTTAAGCTCAAGGTTATTATGTTCGGCTAAAACAAGGGTCCGCATTACACCGCCTCCTTGATTTTTTCGGCAAGGTCTTGAACCGAAGTCAAGATTTGTCCGGCTTTTCGTTGGACGGGTTCTTCGACCGTTAAAACGTTCAGGCGTGGGGCGGTGTCGAGGCCAAGGTCATCAAGGGCGATGGTTTCAATAGGCTTCTTTTTCGCCTTCATAATATTGGGCAACGATGCATAGCGGGGCTCGTTCAGGCGCAGATCGGTGCTGATCACACATGGCAGGTTCAGTTGTATGGTTTCCAGTCCGCCATCAATTTCGCGGACGACTTGGGCGCCGCCCTCAACAAAATCGATGTTTGAGGCAAAGGTGCCTTGCCCCCAATTTAATAAAGCCGCCAGCATTTGTGCCGTTTGATTGGCGTCGTCATCAATGGCCTGCTTGCCCAAAAAAAACATATCCGGGTCTTCTTTTTCGGCCATGTTGTGCAAAATTTTTGCGATGGCAAGCGGCTCTAGGTCCTCATCTGTTTCAATATGAATGCCTTGATCCGCGCCCATGGCCAAGGCCGTGCGCAGCGTGTCTTTGCATTGGGCTGGGCCGATGGATACGGCGAAAATTTCTGAAACGTAGCCCGTTTCTTTCAAACGCACGGCTTCTTCGACGGCGATTTCATCAAACGGGTTCATGGACATTTTCACGCCCGCCGTATCGACGCCCGAACCATCGGAACGCACGCGAATTTTAACGTTAAAATCGACAACGCGTTTAACGGCTACCAGAACTTTCATGCGGTTATGCTCCACCCGGTTTCCACAGAACATCAAGCTTACCATCTTGGTTCTGTACGCGGGCCATTTGAAATAACATATCGGAAAGGCGATTGAGGTATTTTAAAATTTCGGGGTTCAGGGCTTGTGCTTCGGCCAGCGCTGCCACGGTGCGTTCGGCGCGGCGCACAATGGTGCGGGCCAAATGCAGACGGGCGGCGCCTTCTTTGCCGCCGGGCAGAACAAAACTGGTCAGCGGTTCTAATTTTTCGCCCAGCTGATCAATGGCTTGTTCCAGCCAGGTGATGGCACTGGCTTCGATGCGCAAGGCTCCATCCATGTCTGCCGGGGTCGCCAAATCGGCACCTAAATCAAACAGATCGTTTTGCACTTGTTGCAAGACTTCAAAAGCGGTGCTGGATTTGTTGAGCACCGCGCTGGCAAAACCGATGGCGGCATTGGCTTCGTCCACATCGCCGATGGCTGAAAAATGCAGGTCAGATTTCTTTTTGCGGGTGCCACCGACCAATCCGGTTTCGCCGCTATCGCCTGTACGGGTATAAATTTTTGTAAGTTTGACCACGGTTGTTTCTCGTGAATTTAATTGCGTTTAACTAGGGCTTCGGTTGACGTTTGGGTTTTATTTTCTTAGCCGTCGGAGCCGTTATGGGTACGGCTTGGGTATTATTGCCGTAACTGCCCGGATTTTCCACCAGTGTTGTAAAAAATTCTTCCATATATTTGACGGCACCTTGGCGAAACTCAGGTTTAATCAGCGCCCAAGCCACAAATAAGCCGCCGCTTTGTTCATAATAACTGATTTCGGCGTTTTCCCCGGCGTCGTGCAGGTCCGTGGCTAAATCTGTTGAGGCTCCGGCGAATACCCATTCCGGACGCACGCCGCCGTGCCAAATCAAATAAATTCCGCCCGCACCGTTTAGGTTATAAGCTTCTGGATCTAAGTCCAAAAAAGAAAAAAAGCCGCCGTTGGGGGTCAGCACCCAATCGGGGTCAACCGGTTTGGAAAAAACCGGACCTTTTTTTGTTTTGTTGCCGCTATCTGAACCAAACAAACCCATAACAACCTCGTAAAGACACTATGATATTGAAATAACGCTATATTATAGCACTGAAGCCTACAAATTCGTTAAGGTTTTGGCGTTTCGGGTTTTGGCGCTAAATCTTGGATCAAGAAGGCTTTAATTTCTGGCGCGTCCCATTCCAACGTGCCCATGATGCGGCCCAAAAATACACCTTCGGCATTGATCAAAACGGTGGACGGCAATCCGATGATGTCTAAGCGGCGCGACAATTTGCCTTTTTCATCATAATAAGGCTTTAAATTGTCCCAGCCGTGGGCTTTTAAGAACGGGGGTACGACTTTTAAGGCCTTGCGATCTTCGGAAATGGTGATCAATTTGACGCCCGTGCCTTCTAAGGATTTAGCCAAGCGGTTCAGCGATGGCATTTCGCGGATGCACGGCGCACACCACGTGGCCCAAAAATTAACCACCAATCCCTGACCTTTCAGGCCAGAAAGGGTCAGAGGCTCTTTCTTTGCATTGAAAAAGGGTGTATCCAAGGCTCCTTCCCCGGCTTTGGGCGCACGCATTTTTGCGGTCATTTGCGGGGGCATGGGTAAAACTTCAGCGGTTTGGGCACTTGCAAGACGTGGCGATATCACGACAATAGCCAGTACGGCGATCATACAGCCCAGCTGCACACAGGTTTTTAAGTGTTTTAACGAAATTTCTTGGTTCATTTTAGGTCCAAAACTATGAGCAACGATACAAAAGATACAAAAGACAACACCTCTTCAAATTCGTCCACCAGTACAATGTGGGGCGGACGGTTCAGCGCGGGGCCTTCTGCCGTGATGGAAGAAATTAACGCGTCTATCGGATTTGATCAACGCTTGTATGCCCAAGACATTCGCGGTTCGCGCGCGCATGCCCGGATGTTGGTGGCAAACGCAATCATTCCCGCCGCCGACGGTGAAGCCATTCTTAAAGGTTTAGATCAGGTTGAAGGCGAAATTAAGGCCGGGGACTTTAAGTTTTCTAGGGCCTTAGAAGACATTCACATGAATGTAGAAAGCCGTTTGAGCGAAATCGTTGGCGACGCAGCAGGACGCTTGCACACCGCCCGGTCCCGCAACGATCAGGTTGCGACGGATGTAAAATTGTGGGTGCGCGATGCTTTGGACGGTTTGGACGGAGCCCTGCAGGGCTTGCAAAGTGCTTTGATTGACCGGGCCGAAGAACACGCCGCGTCCGTGATGCCGGGCTTTACGCACCTGCAAGCCGCCCAACCCGTGACCTTGGGTCACCATTTGTTGTCGTACACCGAAATGATTGGCCGAGATCGTTCGCGGATCTCTGATTGCCGGGCGCGTTTGAATGAATGCCCGCTGGGGGCTGCGGCTTTGGCCGGAACCTCGTTCCCCATTGACCGCGTCGCCACAGCCGAAGCTTTGGGTTTTTCAGGCCCAACGCACAATTCTTTGGACAGTGTGTCTGACCGGGATTTTGCTTTGGAATATTTAAGTGTGCTGTCCATCTTGGGCGTGCACCTTTCGCGCATGGCCGAAGAAATGGTGCTGTGGACGTCGGTTCAGTTTGGTTTCATGCGGGTGTCGGATGATTTTTCATCTGGCAGCTCAATCATGCCGCAAAAACGCAATCCTGACGCCGCTGAATTGGTGCGCGGCAAAGCCGGGCGTGTTTTTGGTGCGTTGATGGGGTTGTTGACCGTGATGAAAGGCCTGCCCCTGACCTATGGCAAAGACATGCAAGAAGACAAAGAACCCGTGTTTGATGCGTCCGATACCATGGAACTGTGCGTCAGYGCCATGACRGGYATGTTTGCRTCYGCSACRTATAATACGGAYCGCATGAAAGACGATGCGGGCAAGGGSTTYACCACCGCRACCGATCTGGCCGATTGGCTGGTGCGGGTGTTGGCGATGCCGTTTMGMRATGCSCAYCACGTSACCGGAGCTTTGGTCAARATGGCCGAAGACAAAGGTGTGGGSYTWGAAGAYCTSTCGCTTGCAGAMMTGCAAACGRTYGARSCCARCATTACGGATGATGTGTTTAAAGTKTTGGGCGTGGACAATTCRGTCAACAGCCGWTTAAGCTTCGGYGGCACGGCTCCGGCCAAYGTTTTGGCRGCSGTGAAGGMTGCTCGGRAAAGGTTTTTAWCATGAGACGTTTTTTTGCCTTTGCAATATTGGGTTTGTTTTTGTCGGCCAGCTTAACGGCCTGTGGGCGAAAGGCGTTGCCTGATTTCCCACCAGATTCAACCTATCCAGCTTCCTACCCCWATCAWAAATAAGGCTCCGCRACATGGACTTTTTYAATTAYAAAAAYGGTCATCTTCATGGCGAAGGTGTGGCCCTGAAAGACATTGCRGATGAARTCGGCACGCCGTTTTATGYYTATTCAACGGCSACSTTAACGCGCCATTTTGAAGTCTTTTCMGATGCYCTTCGYGGYATGAAYGCGATGGTTTGYTTTGCCGTKAAAGCCAATTCAAATCAGGCYGTGCTGAGCACCTTGGCGGCCTTGGGGGCTGGGGCCGATGTTGTGTCGGGCGGCGAATTAACGCGGGCCTTAAAAGCCAACATCAAACCCCACCGCATTGTTTTTTCCGGTGTTGGCAAACAAGACGATGAAATTGAATTCGCCTTAAATTCCGGCATCAAACAAATCAACGTGGAATCCGAACCTGAATTGGATCGCATTAGCGAGATCGCCGTGCGTTTGGGTAAAACCGCGACGGTGGCGTTGCGCGTGAACCCGGATGTAGATGCGGGCACCCACGAAAAAATCACCACAGGTCGMAAGGGCAATAAATTTGGTATCGATTGGGAACGCGTTCCCGAAGTCTATCAAAAAGCCACAGATCTGCCGGGCATTCATATTGCCGGGCTGGCCATGCACATTGGCTCGCAGCTTATGGATTTGGAACCTTACCGCCAAGCGTACAGCCGTGTCGCTGAACTGGTCGAAACGTTGCGGTCCAAGGGCTTGACGGTCGAAGTTTTGGATGCGGGCGGTGGCTTGGGCGTGCCTTATGGGGAAGCCGATGAGGTTGAAAACCCACACCCCGAAGCTTACACCGAAGTGNTGCGCAATACCCTGGGCCATCTGGGAACCGAGCTGATTTTTGAGCCCGGCCGCATGATTGCGGGCAATTCCGGCGTGCTGGTGACCCGTGTGATCTATGCCAAAGAAAGCGCCGACAAAACGTTTTTGATTGTTGATGCGGGCATGAACGATTTAATTCGCCCAACCCTGTACGGGGCCTTTCACAACATTGTCCCCGAAATCCAACCGACACCGGGGGCCGACCTGTTCAACGTCGATGTGGTTGGCCCGATTTGCGAAACCGGTGATACCTTTGCCAAGGATCGTAAATTGCCCCAGACCAAAGCCGATGATTTGTTGGTGGTGCGTACAGCCGGAGCCTATGGCGCGGTGCAATCATCAACCTACAACACGCGCGCTTTGATTCCCGAAGTCATGATCAACGGCGACCGCCATTGCGTGGTGCGCAGACGCATGACCGTCGAAGACATCATCGCCTTGGATCAACTTCCCGATTGGCTGAGTGAATAAATTTAGTCTTTAGCGAGCGCCGTCAGCATCCCTTTCTTCGGGAGCGACAAAGTTCACGGACATCTGGCGGGCTGTTCCCGGTGGGTCTTCAAATTCGACCTTAAACGACAGCTTTTCGGTGGGGCTTAGGATTTTTTTGCGCAGTTCGATAATCTGCGTGGTGATGATTTTACCTTGCGAATTGGTTAGCGATACTTTCAAGGGCGGAACATCCAAAGAGCCTTTGGTGATGTTGATGATGTTGCCTTCAACAATCAAAAATTCCACACCATTGCGCACATCGCGGCGTGGTTTCACATCGCGCGGGGACAAACCTTCGCCGGGATCTTTTTGATTGTGAGCAAAAACCGTATAGACCTTTTTAACAGTCTGGACGAAATCCATGATGTCTTGTTTGTAATATAGGGGAGCAGATAGGATTGAAAACGCGAGCAGGATTTTTAAGACGACACCCTTTGAGCGTTTACGTCGCTGAACAGGAGATTGCAAAGGCGTTTCGTTCAAACGTGTATTCCCATCAGTTTGGGGTGGTCTAGCTTTTAATGCCCATTATCCGCCGGAGCGTTACCACCGTCAGCACCAGCTTTGGCTTCGATAAACTTAACCAACATCTGGCGCGCGGTTCCCGGTGGGTTTTCGAATTCAACCTTAAACGACACGGTATCGCCGGGCTTTAGGGTTTTCTTGTGCAGCTCAATAACCTGGGTGGCAACTTTTTTGCCCTGTGGATTGGTCAGCGAGACTTCAAGCGGGGGCACATCAAGGGTTTCTTCGGTGATGTTGACGACGTTGCCTTCGACAATCAACAGTTCCACACCATTGCGCACATCGCGGCGCGGTTTCACATCGCGCGGGGACAAACCTTCGCCGGGTTCTGGATGATAAATACCGGCCTTAATATAAAGCTCTTTGGAAGGTGGATAGATTTCGATGATTTTCTTGTGCGCGAAATAGCCCCCCGCCGCCGACCCAACCAGCAAAATGGCCAAGACGATCATGATTGCTTTTAAGGCGCCGCCTTTCTTTTCAGGCTTTGGCCGTTTGAAACGAGCCCGCGCGACCGGAACCTCATCGTCTGGATACGGCTGAGAAAGGCTTTCTGGAATAGGATCTTCGTCCGAATCGCCATCCAACAGATCGCCGATATCGATGACTTCGGCATCATCTTCGTCAATATTGTTGCCAGACATCGAATCGAACGCCCCCGATTCGATGTCCGATTCGCCAAATGCACTGTCCAGTTCGTCCTGCGAAAGCGGGTCCGCTGGGGCCTCTGATTCGGGGACGGATTCTGGTTCTGGTTCTGGTTCTGGCTCGGGCTCAGGAATGGGTTCTGGCTCTGGTGTGGGCTCAGGAATGGGTTCTGGTTCGGGGGCCACTGCAACCGGAGCTTGAGGCTCAATCGCAGGCATAGCAACGGCTGCGGGGGCCGGGGCAGCCATGAGAACGGGTTCAGGGAAGGTGACTTGCTGTTCGCGAACTTCGACAGAATGGACAACTGACTGCTGCCAAGCATATCCACAATGGGAGCACCTGATCATCGTACCCGTGGGTTTGATGGCGTGCGGAGGAACGTCGTAATGCGTTCCGCAGTTGGGGCAAGTGATGATCATCAGCACAACAATTTAAGTGTTAACCTCTTTTGTTTATAAGCGTTTGCGTTGTGCAACGCAAGTCAGCCTGTATCAATCAGTAGACTTTTTATGCTTCCCCGTGGCATCGTAGGGTTCTCGAATCAAAAATTTCGACTGCGCTAATAGAAGGAATGTGTCTTCTTGGACTCAAAAACACCCATTGCCCGCTTTGAAAATGTAGGGCTTCGTTATGGCTTGGGGCCAGAAGTTTTACAGGATGTCTCGTTTTCCTTAAAACCCGGATCGTTCCATTTTTTGGTGGGACCATCGGGGGCCGGTAAATCGTCATTGTTGAAATTGATGTATCTGGCGATGCGGCCGTCTAGGGGCTTGGTACATTTGTTTGGCCATGACATTCAAACCGCAACCCGTGATGAATTGCCCGCGTTGCGCCGTTCCATCGGCGTGGTGTTTCAAGATTATCGATTGTTAGATCATCTTTCCACGTTCGATAACGTGGCGTTGCCGTTGCGGGTTGCCAATGTCAAAGAACAAGACATCAAACGCCACGTCGAAGAATTGTTGGCGTGGGTAGGTTTAAAAGACCACATGCATGCGCGTCCACCGACCTTGTCGGGTGGTCAAAAACAACGTGTATCAATTGCGCGTGCGGTGATTTCTCGCCCTAAATTGCTGATGGCCGATGAACCCACGGGCAACGTGGATGATCGCATGGGCTTTCGCTTGATGCATTTGTTCGAAGAACTCAACAAACTGGGCACGACCGTTGTGGTCGCCACCCACAACGAAGCCATGGTGACAAAACTGGGCCATCCGGTGATGCGCATTCAATCGGGCGGATTGACGGTTACGCCGGGTGCGCGCGCCGAAAGCCTCTTGCGGGGGATTTCTTAAATGTTTGCCCAACGCACGGACTTACCCTTGGATAAAGACCCCCTGTCAAAATTTTTGCCGTGGCTGATCGCGTTCATGGTGTATCTGGCGGCTTTGTCTCAGGCTGGCTTGATCGGTTTGGATTCCTTGGCAAACCGTTGGGATACCGGCATGGCGGCCACCATGACGGTGCAAATTCCCGCCGATCCGGATGCCACCGCCGCCACCAATACGCGGCGTTTGCAAATTGCCCTGAATATGGTTTCTGAATTTCCCGGTGTGCTGAACGCCAGCGTGATTTCCCAAGACAAGGTTTTGGAATTGTTGAGCCCTTGGTTAGGGCTGGTCGAAGCCGCTGATGTGCCGTTGCCGATTTTAATTGATGTGGAAACGAACCCAGACGTAGATATGGACGCGCGCGTTTTGCAACAAAAACTCGCCAAACGCATACCTGGAACACAAGTGGATGACCACGGCGTGTGGTTGGCCCGCTTAATTGAAATGGTCCGCACCTTAGAAGGTCTGGCGGCGGGCTTGTTGCTGTTTATTTTATTGTCGGCGGCGGGAACCGTAATTTTCACCACCCGCACAGGCCTCACCGTGCACGCCGAAGCCATCGAAGTGCTTCACTTAACCGGAGCCCATGACCGTTACATCGCAAAACAATTTGCCGGGCGCGCCATGTCGATGGGGCTCAAAGGCGGATTGTATGGCATCGGCTTGGCTGTGCTGACCTTGTTGTTGTTGGGCCATATGGCCGGACGCATGGAAGCGGGTTTGTTGCCCGATATTCAAATGCCCCTGTTGGGGTGGGTGTCGTTGGCGGTGTTGCCGTTGTTGTCGGCGATGGTGGCCGGTATGACCGCACGCCATACGGTGATGCGAAATTTACGGAGGATGCTGTAAATGTCGCGTCATCCGCATCGCCGAAATTCAGGACCTACGGTCAGCCGTATTGGTGCGGCCCTTGTTTTATTGGCGGGCATTTGGGGGGCCGGATTGTTTCGCTATGCCGATTCAATTCCCACCACCATCAGCCAGCCAAATTATAAAACCGATGCAATTGTGGTGCTGACCGGGGGGCGCGGCCGTTTGGACGAAGGGTTTCGCCTGTTAGACGAAGGTTTTGGCACGCGGCTGCTGATTTCCGGTGTTTTCAAAGGTGTGGACTTAAAAGTTCTGTGGGATGTAAATCGCCAATCTTCAAACGGTAAGGGGTGTTGCATCGATCCCGGTTACGACGCCGAAGATACCATCGGCAACGCGATAGAAGCTCGCAATTGGATGACAAAGCACGGCTTTACCAGTTTGCGTTTGGTGACCAGCGCCTATCACATGCCGCGTGCTATCTTAGAATTCAAACACAGCCTGCCCGAGGCCGATATCGTGCAGCACCCGGTTTTCACGGTTCATGTTAAACAAGCGCGGTGGTGGGCGTGGCCCGGCACCACGGGCTTGATCGTTGGGGAATATAATAAGTTTTTGATGGCTTGGGTGCGTCACCGTTTGATGTCTGTTTTTTCTAAGGATACTTAATTCATGCTCGTCTTGCGGTCTTTTTTGTACAACATTTTGTTTTTCGGCATCGGCATAAGTTTTGCCGTGGGGTTGTTGCCATTGTTGGTGTTTCCCCGCAGCGTGCTGCAAAAAGGCCTGAAACTTTGGGCATGGGTGATCTTGAGAGGCCTAAAACCCTTGGCGGGGTTAACGTGGCAGGTGAAGGGCCTTGAAAACCTGCCGGACGAGCCCTGCATTTTAGCCTGCAAACACCAAAGTGCCTGGGAAACCGGAGCCTTTTATTTGTTGGTGAACGATCCCGCGTACATCTTGAAACAAGAGCTTTTATCGATTCCCTTCTTTGGCTGGCATCTGCGCCGCAGCGGGGCCATTTCCATTGATCGCAAGGGCGGAGCTTCGGCTTTGAAAAAGATGATTTCGGGGACCAAAGACCGCCTTGCGCGGGGCCAAAATGTGGTGATTTTTCCCGAAGGCACCCGCGCCCACCCCGGAAAGCCCGGAACCTATCATCCGGGCATCGCGGCATTGTACAGAGGCACCGATGCTCGCGTTATTCCGGTGGCCTTAAATTCAGGATTATTTTGGCAGCGCCGCAGTTTTTTAAAGCGCCCCGGCTGCATCACAATCGAGTTTCTGCCCGCCATGGAACAGGGGCTGGACCGCAAAGCTTTTATGAAAGATTTGCAAGRYCGCATGGAAACCRCRACCAACCWTTTAATMRMSGAYGCGCGSGCCAATTGCCCYCAAGCCTTACCCGCACTAGAACCTTCAGAAAACGACGTGTCTGGTTGAAAATAAAGCCTTTTCCCTGTGTTGYRWGAGGRSATTTTCCCTTGTGGATAAGATTGGGGACTTTTYTGCGTTCAGGTTACCCACATGCSMCCTGTGGATACAATTTAATAACAAGCAAAACAAACAGCTGATATATCGCCCCCGATGTGTAGGATGCGGTGTCTGCACACGGCTGTGATAYTTTCGGTCTGGAACRTAGGGRGAACATRTGSTATTCTYYCCTTACYGTTYTMCATRCCATYGAATGTTGAATGCTTATATTAKTRTTGTTTTWCAGTTTRTTRCATGCKGTTTGCGGASSCYGTYKTYYCCKATTKWRTTGRRRWCAGRYAAAATTTKATYGAGACTATTTTTTAATGTCRTCTAGTCCTTGTGACGTASAGARCCGGAGCCTTTRAARCTATGATGCCSATCGCCCCTATWTCCCAACAAATYTGGGAYATGAAATACCGCTTAAAAGGCACCGATGGGCGTCCTGTGGACAAAACCATTGATGATACGTGGCGGCGGGTGGCTAAGTCTTTGGCGGCTGGTGAAGACACGCCTGAGCTTTGGGAAGAACGTTTTTTCGAAATCATGTCCAGTTTTCAGTTTTTGCCCGCAGGCCGCATTATCGCGGGTGCGGGGGCTGATCGCCGTGTGACCTTGTTCAATTGTTTTGTTATGGGCGAAGTCCCGGATTCCATGGGGGGCATTTTTGACCAGCTTAAAGAAGCCGCTTTGACCATGCAGCAAGGGGGCGGCATTGGCTATGATTTTTCAACCCTAAGACCCAAGGGTGCACGTGTTGAAAAGATCGGGGCGGACGCCTCTGGTCCCCTAAGCTTTATGGACGTTTGGGATTCCATGTGCCGCACCATTATGAGCGCCGGGTCTCGCCGGGGCGCGATGATGGGCGTGATGCGGTGTGACCACCCCGATATCGAWGCTTTCATCGAAGCCAAACAAGAGGCTGGCCGCCTGCGCATGTTTAATTTGTCGCTGTTGATCACCGAYCCGTTTATGGCGGCGGTYAAGGCYGATGAAAGCTGGGATTTGGTTTTTGATGGCGAAGTTTACAAAACGCTGGGCGCGCGCGCATTGTGGGACAAGATCATGCACGCCACGTATGCGTACGCGGAACCCGGTGTAATCTTTATCGACCGCATCAACCGTCTGAACGCTTTGAATTATTGTGAAACCATCCACGCGACCAACCCTTGCGGGGAACAGCCTTTGCCGCCGTATGGCGCTTGCTTGTTGGGCTCGGTGAATTTGGCGCGCATGGTGATGGACCCGTTTACGGATGGTGCCGACATTGACCTTCCGGCCCTGTCACGTTTGGTGAAGACCGCCGTGCGCATGATGGACAATGTCATCGATGTCTCGCAATTTCCGTTGGCCGAACAAGAAAACGAAGCCAAATCCAAACGCCGCATTGGCCTTGGCGTGACGGGSTTGGCCGATGCTTTGATCATGTGYGGYGTGCGSTATGGWTCRGATMGKGCGGTSMARCTGACCGAAACRTGGATGAAAGCSATTGAACGCGCGGCGTATATGGCSTCCGTCGAATTGGCCCAAGATAAAGGCGCGTTYCCGCTGTATGACGCSGATAAATATTTAAAGGGYGAAATGATCCARCGYTTGGACCCAGAYGTTCAAGAYGCCATTCGTGAYCAYGGCATTCGCAACGCSTTGCTGACKTCKATCGCKCCCACCGGCACGATTTCGTTGTTTGCGGGCAATGTGTCGTCGGGTTTGGAACCTGTGTTCAGTTTCAAATACACCCGCCATGTGTTGCAGCCGGACGGCACACGCAAAGAAGAAGACGTTTCGGATTATGCGTATCGCCTGTACCGGAAAATTGTTGGCGAAAATGCCCCGCTGACCGATGCTTTTGTGGATTCGCAAACGCTATCGCCCAAAGAACACTTGGTGATGCAGGCCGTCGTGCAAAAACACATCGACAGTTCCATTTCCAAAACCATCAATTGCCCCGAAGATATCGCGTTTGATGCGTTCAAAGACATCTATATGGAAGCCTATGATCTGGGGCTCAAAGGCTGCACCACGTATCGCCCCAACGATGTGACCGGCGCGGTATTGGAAGTCAAATCGGCGAAAAAAGCCAAACAGCCGGAACAAACCACGCTGCAGTTTGATGCGCCCACCGCGCGTCCGGCGAAATCCACATCCGAAATGGGGTCCACCGTGCATCAAATGTTTCGGCCTTTGGAACGCCCGGAATCGCTTAAAGGCCACACGTATAAACTCATCTGGCCCGAAAGCGAACATGCGTTGTATGTGACGCTGAATGATTTCTTGGACGATAATGGTCGCGAACGTCCGTTTGAAATATTCATCAATTCTAAAAATATGGAACATTACGCGTGGACCGTGGCGTTGTGCCGCATGATTTCCGCGGTGTTCCGTCGGGGCGGCGATGTATCGTTTGTGGTCGAAGAACTGAAAAACGTGTTTGACCCTCGGGGCGGTCATTGGGTCGGTGGCAAATATGTCCCGTCTTTGTTGGCGGCCTTGGGCGAAGTCATTGAACGACACATGCAGGTCATCGGTTTTTTAAAAGGCGGTGAGGCCCCGCCCCAAATGCCCGAACGCGAAGCTCAAGTGGTCAACTTAGACATCAGCCCAGCTGTTGTGGATGACACGGATGAGGCAGATGAAGCCCCCACCCGTGACGCCCGCATGAGATTCTGCCCCAAATGCAATCAACCTGCTCTCATCAAACAAGAAGGCTGCGATACCTGTTTAGATTGCGGCTATTCGAAATGTGGATAATTTAAAATATGCAAAAACGTCGTTGTCTAAAATGTAGAACCGAATACAGCACAGACATCATGGTCTGTCCCAAATGTGGAACCATGCACAGTCCGGGTGCCGAAAAACTCGGCTAYGTYGCCTTTGSCATCGTATTTTTCYTRTTYATTYTGCCAGACGGATTRTTYTGGATGGAAAACGGCCGCTTACCCGCCAGCATCGACGAATTCCTGGGCGCGTTTTCGCTAATCTTTTAGGCGTTTTGCGCTTTTGCCAAAATGGTCCGCAATTCCTGTTCGTCGAAGCCGAAATTGTCGAACCGTTCGATGGTGCTCGAGAGATAATCTAGGGCCGAGCCGCGATCTCCGTGGCCACGGGCCACCAATTGGGCCTGTTTGTCGATGGGGAAATTGACGTATTGATCGTGGGATTTGCGGGCGACAAAGGTGCAGGCGTTGATGACGCGGCCGTCTTCCAGCGCCACATCCACATGAACCGGGCAATACACCTGATTGATTTGTTCGCGGTCGTCCAGATACGTTATGGCGGCTTCGATGTTTTCGGGCGCGATGCAAAAGGCCAGGCCTTCACAGGTGCCGCCTTCGTCCAAACCCAAAACAAGTCCCGGATTGTCGGGGGTTCCCCGGTATGAGGTCGACAAAATGCACAGGCTTCTGTGAAAGCCATCAATCTGGCCGGACAGTTTTTCTTTATAGCGAAAGCCGGGGTTCCACATCAGCGAACCATAGCCAAACACCCATAAATCTGGTGGGGAATCTTCGTTTGTCATACTAGGGTCCAAACTCATTAAAATGATCCATTGTGCGTTGGCAATTTTAGCAAAGGTTAGGAGACAAGTTGCAGGAATATTGGTTATATTTCAAGACTTGTCGACGACGCTTTTGCTAAAAGTGCCATCGCCCGAAGGGTTCAACACGGAAAGCCGACTGCGTCGTCAACAGCATTTGAATATGCGAAGGCATGTTCTTCATACTGATTTCCTAACATTCGGCTTTCCGTGTTGAACACAATTGTATCATTTTAATGAGTTTGGACCCTTGAGACACTAACCTTTCTTTTGGTGAGCCTCAAGGGTGTGGTAAATTCTTGGCATCTTAAGCTTGATACGATTCGAAAGAAAAATGGCTCAATCATCGCGGCGCACATCTGGAAACTTTAGCCACCCGGCTATGAACTACAAGCCCCCCAAAGGGGTGCAGCGGTTCCAAGCGGGCATGGTTTTGATCGTCAGTGTCTTGCTGGTCGGGGGGGTGTGGACGGGGGGGTGGTTTGTCGCCCAAGCCATGGTGAATTCGGCGATCAACGATTGGATAGACGCAGCACGGGCTGATGGCGCCACGGTCAGTTATGAAAGCTTAGACCTGTCGGGCTATCCCGCCCGCATCGTTTTAAAAATTAAGGCTCCGGTTTATCGGGGCGTGGCTTTTGGGGAAGCTATTGAATGGCAAGGGGAAAGTCTGACGGTGATGACCCGGCCGTGGAATCCGTGGGCCTTAAATATTCAGGCTCCGGGCAAACACACCGTTAACCTTGCCGCAAAATCATTGTCCTTTAAGGGCGAAGTGGCAGGCTTAAATGTGGATTTAAATCCGGGCGAAGGCTGGCCCGATAATTTAGATGTGTCGGTTGTTGGTCTTAAATTGAAAGAACAACAGACCGCATCCCAATTGAGCATGGGGAAGTTTAAACTACATATCAGCCATGATCCAAATGGCGCAGGCTTGAAATTTTTCACCGATGGAACCGCGATACGCTTACCCAAGGTCCTGAAATTACCGCTGGGCCAAACGGTGCAAGTTTTGGCTCTGACCTTTACGATTGCTGATCCGTTATCCCCCGCTGAATTGGCAGGAGATCTCAGCCAAATTTTGCCCCGTTGGCAAAAACGGGGAAACCAAATTAATATCACGCGGTTTAAATTACGCAACGGGCCGTTGGGTTTGACCACATCGGGGACGTTGGCTTTGGATGATAATCTTCAGCCCACCGGAACGTTTACGGCCAAGTTTGAAGGCTTGTTTAAGGTCTTGGAAATTTTGCGTATGCAAGGCCAAATTGATCCGTCCAATGCCGTGATTGCGACCATGGCTTTATCGGCTTTCAGCAAGCGTCCACCGGGTGGTGGGCCTTCGACAATTAATCTATCGGTGAAGGTTAAGGATCAAAAATTAAGCCTTGGCCCCATCAAAATTTTTGACATCCCCCGCGTGACGTGGGGCATTGCGGAACCAAAAGCCGAGGTCGAAGACGTTCCTGTACCTAGAAATTACAAAGACATAGCCCCTGTGTATTAAGTTTTTTTGCCCGGTTTGGCGTCTGGGATGTGTTGTTTTTCGTCGATGATGCCACGGCGGATGGCACGGGTGCGGGCGAAGGTTTCTTCCAGCAATTCCCCATCATCGTCTTCGATGGCCGTGGTCAGCTGGTCTAAATCTTCGCGAAAACGGCCTAAGATATCCAGCACGGCACCTTTATTCGACAAAAATACATCGCGCCACATGACCGGGTCCGACGCGGCAATGCGCGTGAAATCACGAAAGCCTGATGCGGAAAACTGAATGACTTCTTTTTGAGTCTCTTCGGCCAATTGTGCCGCCGTATCGACGATGGTAAAGGCAATCAGGTGGGGCAGGTGGGATGTAATCGCCAACACACGATCGTGATGGTCCGGCGTCATGATTTCGACCTTTGCCCCGCAGGCCAACCAAAGCGCCTTAACTTTGTCGACGGCCGCAGAATCAACATCATCGGTGGGCGTTAAAATACACCAGTGGCCGGGAAATAAATCGGCATAGCCAGATTCAGGCCCTGAATGTTCCGTTCCGGCAATTGGGTGACCCGGAACCAAATGCACATCTTTGGGCAAATGAGGCAGCAAGTCATTGACCGCCGTGGATTTCACAGACCCAACATCGGTGACAATCGCGCCCGTCTTTAAAGCCGGCGAAATGGCTTTTGCCACGGCCTCAAACGCGCCCATGGGGGTGCAGATAACGACTAAATCCGCATCAACGATGGCTTCGGCGGGATCTTGGCTATAACTGTCGCCAAGGTTTAAAGCCTTGGCCGTATCCAGAGTTTCGGCCCGGCGTGTGGAAATCGCGATGTGATCGGCCAGATGATATTTGCGAATAGCGCGGGCCAAACTGGACCCGATCAAGCCAATGCCGATAAAGGCGACACGATTAAAAAGTGGCTGGGTCGGCGTCATAATGTATCTTCCAAAAACAAACGAATGGTCGCAAGGCAGGTTTCCATCTGTTCACCTGTGCCAATGGAAATGCGCAGACAGGACGGCAAGCCATACCCATTCATGCGCCGCACCAAAATGCCATTTTCGCGCAAATACGCGTCGCAGCCTTCTGCCGTTGCGGCATCTTTAAATTCGACCAATACAAAGTTCGCAACACTGTTTGTGGTTTTAAGGCCAAGCGCTTGCAAAGCCACTTCTGTTTTGGTGCGCCAGTCTTGGGTATGTTGACGCGACATGTCTTGAAATTCTTGGTCAGCAAGCGAGGCAATGGCGGCGGTTTGTCCGGCGCTGGATACGTTAAACGGTCCGCGCACGCGGTTTAAGGTGTCGGCGATTTCGGTTGGGCAATAGCCCCAACCCACACGCAATCCACCCAACGCAAACAGTTTGGAAAAGGTCCGGGTCATGACGGTGTTTTGCCCCGCATCAACCAAATCCATACCGGCATTATAATCGTCTTGGTCGACAAATTCGGCATAGGCCGCATCAATCACCAACAACACGTTTTGGGGCAATCCATCGCGCAGGCGCTTCATTTCTTTTGCGCTTAAATAGGTGCCCGTTGGGTTGTTGGGGTTGGCGATGAAAACAATTCGGGTGTTGTCGGTGACACAAGACAATACCGCATCCACATCGGTGGTCAGGTTCGATTCTGGGGCCTTCACAGGGGTCGCGCCCGCCGCATGAGCGGAAATCGGATACATCAAAAACCCGTGTTCAGAATACAAAACTTCGTCGCCGGGGCCCGCGTAGGCAAAGCACAGCAGCGATATAATTTCATCTGATCCGGCACCGCAAACAATGCGGTCGGGGTCTAAACCGAAGTGTTCACCGATGGCGGCGCGCAGGGCATTTGAGCCCGCATCAGGGTACAGGTTTACATCCTTGGCGGCTGCGGCTAAGGCTTCTAAGGCTTTTGGGCTGGGGCCAAAGGCACCTTCGTTCGACGACAGTTTAATCACTTGGGTTTTGCCGCCAAGTTTCGATTCACCCGCAACATAAGGCGTGATGTTAGAGATTCCGGGACGCGTGGGAATGGTCTTAGACATCTTATTCGCCGTTCATTTCCAATTCGGTGACCGGGGTCGCGTAACCGCCTAAATCGACAACACGGGTGATCATGCCATCCAAGCTGTCTTGAACGGCTTTAACACGGGGGTCTTCGGCGGTGGCAAAACCATCGACTTCGACCAAAGTTTGCCAAATTTTAGGACGGCTGGGGTCTGTGCAATCGGACGTGAAAACAACCGGCAGACCAACATTTTCAAAGGCTTTCATCAGGCTGGCTGATGAAATTTGTTCGTTGGTTTCCAGCGCCAAATAAGTGCNGGKCNNNAYGGCCKRWTKYKWCYYWGSRSWMRKKNNGCAAMTGACCAAGGCTTCGCGTTCAGACGTTTTCGCATTTCCACCCGGCACAAACGGCAGACGGGCGATGATGCGCGGCGTATCTGGGCTTTCAAAGACCAAACGGCGCCACCACGGAGCTTCTTCTTTGCGCGCCGGCATGGGTAAAATGCCCAATGTTGCGTCTTGTTTTTGCACGGCTTCGATGATGCGCCGGGTCGAAGACATGGGGCTCATGGGGGAAAAACTGCCGTATTGATCGCGCGCCAAATCCCAAAGCCCGGTGTCGTTTTCATTGGTGAACACGGCCACGGAAAACGGGCCTTCGATGCGCAGCGTGGCCACAATCAATTCCCGCCAGATGCGAAACAGCTCGGTTTTTGGGAATTTGCCTTTGTGTTGGCTGAACAGGCGGTAAATGATTTCGGCTTCGCGCGACGGACGAATTTTAATGTCTTGGTTCTTTTTATACGCCCGCACTTCTTCAACGACCAATGTGCGTTGTTGCAACAGTTCGTGGATTTGATTGTCGATGGCATCAATGTCGATGCGCAGGTCTTTTAAGTCGCGTACCATGGTATTCATGTCCGTCTGTGGTCGTTATGTTTACCTTATGAGTGATAGTACATTGAGGCATAAAATCAAAGAAATCATTGACAGTTAGGGGTCACAAACTTAGCTATGATACCTATATAAGTGAACAGGAACCTAAAAACCGATGTCCAAAGACCAAGGTCAGACAAATCACGCTATTGACGCGTACGCAGACGGGGCGTGGACCCTGCCGGGCGAACGCGTGCGTTTGGCGACCGAAACACCCCTGCCTTTGGACTGTGGAACCACCCTTAAAGACGTGGATATTGCCTATCAATCTTGGGGTGAATTAAATGCTGAAAAATCAAATGTCATTTTGGTCTGTCATGCCTTAACGGGCGACCACTTTGTTGCTGGAAAACACCCAATTACGGGCAAGCCGGGTTGGTGGGAAGCCGTCGTTGGGCCCGGAAAAGTTATCGATACGGATCGATATTTTGTCATTTGTTCCAATATCTTGGGCGGATGCATGGGCAGCACAGGACTGCAATCTGTTAACCCCGAAACGGGCGAACATTGGGGTCGGGACTTTCCGGTCATCACCATTGGTGACATGGTCCGTGCGCAAAAACTTTTAATCGATCATTTGGGTATTGAAAAACTGTTCGCCGTCGTGGGCGGGTCCATGGGCGGCATGCAGGTTTTGGAATGGGCGTGTCAGTTCCCCGATCATGTGTTTGCGGCGGTTCCGATTGCCACGGCGGCTCGTCATTCAGCACAAAACATTGCCTTTCACGAAGTCGGCCGCCAAGCCATCATGGCGGACCCCGACTGGTGCAAGGGCAATTATTTGGCCGAAGATAAAAAACCACATCGAGGATTGGCCGTGGCCCGCATGGCCGCGCACATCACGTATTTGTCCGAAGCCGCCCTCACCCGGAAATTTGGCCGAAACCTGCAAGATCGCGACCAAGTCACCTATGGTTTTGATGCGGATTTTCAGGTGGAAAGCTATTTACGGTATCAGGGCAGTTCTTTTGTGGACCGTTTTGACGCCAATTCTTATTTGTTCATCACCCGCGCCATGGATTATTTTGATCTGGCCGAACGGTTTGATGGGCAATTGTCCAAGGCGTTTAAGGACACGCCCGTGCGTTTTTTGGTGATGTCCTTTACGTCCGATTGGCTGTATCCAACCCATGAAAGCCGTGAAATTGTCCACGCCTTGAATGCGGGTGCGGCGAATGTCAGCTTTGTCGAAATTAAATCTGACAAAGGCCACGATGCCTTTTTATTAGACGAGCCCGATTTTCATCAGGTGTTCGAAGGCTTTTTAAATGGCTGCGCCGAACACCGGGGCTTAAAAGGGGCAAAATCATGATGGTTCCCGAAAACCCGAAAAATATTCGCGTCGACCTGCAACTGATCGCCGACATGATCGAACCGGGCACCCGTGTATTAGACGTCGGTTGCGGTAATGGTGATTTGTTGGATTATTTAGGCCGCACCAAAAACGTCGATGGCCGGGGCATTGAAATCAGTACCAAAGGCGTGCAGGCCTGTGTATCTGCTGGGTTGTCTGTGGTTCAAGGCGACGTGGAAAAAGATCTGCACAATTATCCGGACGATGCGTTTGATTATGTGATCCTCAGCCAGACCGTACAGGCCATGATGAACCCGCGTGACGTGTTGGAACAAACCATGCGCATTGGTAAACGAGCCATTGTATCGTTGCCAAACTTTGGTTATTGGCGTTTGCGGATGTACATGTTGTTCAATGGCCGCATGCCCGTATCGGAAAACCTGCCGTACGAATGGTACAACACGCCGAACATCCATTTTTGCACCATCCGCGATTTTGTCCGCCTGACTCGTCATATGGATTTGATTATTGAACAAAGCCTGTTTTTGGACGAAGCCGGAAGTTCCAAAACCATTGGAAATTCAGTCTCTGTCGCCAACTGGTTTGGTGAACAGGCTGTTTTTTTACTTAAGAAGTAAAAAAAACAGGTTTTTTTGGTTTAAGAACGGCCCATTTGGGCCGAGCCCTCAATGGGCTAGTTGGTCGTATCCATTTGAGATTGTTTTATTCTCTATGGTTTTTTATGCGGTTGGATTCTCGGCTTGGGGGGGCTAGGGCGAAGCGGCTTTTTGGGTCTTTTTTGACAACGGCTTGCCCGCCATAGATTTCTTTGGCGG
>NVTL01000014.1 GCA_002401565.1 Rhodospirillaceae bacterium | reverse complement strand
AAAGAAAGCATGGTAACAACGGAATGTTGTCGCCAATAGATTTTGAAGACCAACAAAAATTGAAGGCTCAAGGCGTCTAGTAAACTGGGGGCTATTCATTCTGACCTTTGAGGAGGACATACGAATGAGCCGTAAACGCTATACCCCAGAACAAATTATCAGCATGCTACGCGAGGCCGAAGTTGGCTTGGCGCGGGGCGATAAAGTCGGCCCGATCTGTCGAAGGATGGGTGTTTCTGAGCAAAGCTACTACAGATGGCGCAAAGAATATGGTGGCATGAAGGTCAATCAGGCCCGCCTCTTAAAGGATCTTGAGCAGGAGAACCTGAGTTGAGTAATGACAGACATAAAACTTGCGGGGTGTTTTTGTCATGGCGAATGAGAAACTAAATTCCGGCTCGATATTCTCGTCGCCTAAGTGACGCAAATATTAAAATTGACGGCTTGGCGCACCATTCGAGCGACAGAGGAGTTATCGGCCGCAAACATCAAGGCGTCCATCAGATTCTTTTTAGAAAAACCATGGTCACTGCCAGTCCACTCTATTTCACAGCAAATCGCTTGCATGTGTGTCGGAACATCAGCGACGTCAAACATGCCCCGAATATCAACGAAACCTGACGTGCGAACAGTCAACTCCTTGATGTTGGCTTCAGTTGACCCCAAACGAGAAAAAACTCCATTTAGAAGGTCTCCCGCCAAACCCATAAGCAGGTATTCTTGTGGGTTTGGCCCCCAATCAATTCCTGCTAATTGCTTGGGCTGGTCGATTGGCAGGCAGATTTTCTGCCCATCATCCCGGGTGGGCCAAATGCTCTCCAACTGAGGGCCATACCGCCAGCGGCAAGAAAACGCGTGTTTGGCCCCGTTCACCTTTCCATCGGGAGAACTGATCTGTGCACGACGAACCTGCTCCTCTTCTCCGACACGCAGTTTCAAGGGAAGTGCCTCACTGAATGTGCGGTGATTTGGACTTTGTTGCGTCACCAGTTCAACGATCTCTTCAATGATATCTTTGGCGACTTCGGCCTCCCAGTCGATGTTATAGTCAATTTCTATTGGCGCAACCTCATCCACCAAAGGCAAATTTGCCTCAACTCTCATTTCAAAATGGGATAAGGAAACTCCTTTGGCCGAAAGGCCCGACACACAAGAAACCAAAAAACAGCCAGCAAGGCCGGTCAAAGCCAACTCACTTGCATGCATAGACGTCAACGCGTTCTTACTGCTCGCTGCGGGATTAGGGTATATGGGAATCTCAAACAGTCTCGGTGCTTTTAGGCTCCCAATACAAGCTGGTGTCGTTCTGCAGACCATCCCACCGTGCTGACGAAAAGACGCAGAAGCACCATAACTCATGATGGCTTGACGTGAATCCGCTCGTATTTCATGAGCGATCTCACTTACCCCTGAAATATCAATGCCGTTTCTCAGAGCCGCCCCCTTTCCACTTAAATAACGTCCAGCGCGTGAGCCAAATCCGCACAAAGATCATCGGGACTCTCCAACCCTATGGACAGACGCACTAACCCCGGCTTGATGCCAATCGACATTTGCTGGCGTGCTGTAAGCGTACTATGTGATGTATTGAAAGGCAGGCTTATCAAAGATTCAACGCCGCCCAAACTGGTAGCTGATGTAATGTATTTGAGTTCGGGCAAAAGCTTTAGTGCAGCTTCATTTCCACCCTTAACCTCAAAACTCAAAACTCCGCATTTAATATCCTTTGCGTATGAGTGAAGCCAAGGCGATCCGTAATTTGCAGAATAGGGGGAATAAACCGCACCTACCTTTTCATGCGCCTCCAAAAATACAACCACTTGGCGCGCCCCTTCAGCGTGAGCGTTCATACGGACATTAAGGGTCTTCATCCCCCTCTCAACCAGAAAACAGGCGAAAGGGTCAAGTGATCCGCCGAGACGCAGCATTTGCGCCCATATCCTGTCGATTAACTTTCTTGAACCGACGGAAAATCCACATGTCGCATCACTGTGACCGTTCAAATACTTGGTTCCAGAATGAATAACAATGTCCACCCCAAGCAAAAGAGGACGGGAAGAAATCGGTGTCAAAAATGTATTGTCGATAATGAGCAGTATATTGTGCTCACGGCACAACTCCACGAGCTCCAATAATGGGACGGCCTTCATAAGCGGATTCGAAACCATTTCAAAAAAAATGATCTGGGTTTCGTCTCGGATGGTTCGGCGAATTAAATCAACATCCAGAGAGTCCACAAAGCTAACATCTCTGCCTATTTGATGCATGTCGGACCGTAACAATGCATAAGAGCCGCCATAGAGGTCATGAGAGGAAATTATGTGTCCACCACGATTGCTCAGCGCCATAATGGTCGTGGATATAGCGGCCATACCCGAAGAGAAAACAACCGCACTCTCTCCGCCTTCCAAGGCTGCGATCTTTTCTTGAACGGCCCACTGCCCTGGGTTTCCATATCTTGTGTAGGTTGGAATATCTCGGACAAACCCTTCCAAAAAAGAATCATAGGTCTCGTTGGAGAAATGGAACGTCGTAGACTGAAATATCGGGGTGCCAACGGCTCCGGTTTCTGGATCATTATAGCTGCCGGCATGCACGCACGTGGTCGAAAAACCTTCGTTGCCAGATAACACATTTTGATGTGGGCTTCGCGGTCCGCGCGTTCGTTGACGCTTCAAGCCATCGAGCCAACGAAGGTTTTCGTCAGTTCCAGGCCCCTGCGAGGCAGCGTCTTTTCCCTTGGTCACGTCGTTACTCTATATTTTTTATACATTTACAACCACAGGCCCTTAGCTTTCGGCAAAGGTGAGAACAAAGCCATTGCAATCAACAATAGCAAACTCACGCGTTCCATAGAACGTGGCATGGGGCTCGACGCAGATGTCTACTTTATCCTTAATCGCATCATGCAGACCATCGGCATCATCAACGTTTACAAAGAGAGTCAAGCCACTTCCAGGAGCACGATCCGCCAACAAAGGGTATTCGCCAACCAAGTTTCTTTTTTCATGAAACATGAGTGTAACGCCACCCCGGCTCATCATCGCCCAGTTAAGATCACCACTTTCCGGAACGGTYATAATGACGTCGAAGTTCAGGTTGCTTTTATAGTAATCAACCGTCTCGTTAACGTCTTGAACCATAAGATTAGCCGTGACTTTATGAAATTCAACATCCTTAGACATAGTCTCTCGCCCATCCATTATATATAACTTTAAAGTGTATATATCCTAACTTAATTGTCGACCGCTGTCTAGACCGAATTTTCAAAGCAGGCGTTAACCAAAGAGCCAAAAAAAACGATCTGTTTCCCCTTTGCTAGATTGCTTTTCGATGCGCCGAAATACACACATGTTCCTTATATACCACTACTTTATGGCAAACTTACTCCACACAAGACACAACGATTTCACCCGGTAATATTGGCGATGAGACGATGTGGCGGATGGTTAATCCTGATTCTCTCATCTCCTCTCCTTGTTGCTCAGCCGTAAAGTCAAAGACAACGCCGCACTTTATCCAATCTACAACCATCAGGTCTGATGCTGTGATGCCTGACCCACGTCCCCCGCCGGGGAATTGGTCATAAACCAAACAGAAGGTTCCCGGTTGAGCGTGTTCGCGAAGCATTGACCAAAATCGCACACGAAGTGGCTTGGGCAACAAGTGGACGACATTGGATACGACAATGACATCAACGGATTTTACCTGGTCACGAAGGGACTCCGGATTGGTAAGATCGACCCCCACGAAATCAATATCTTTGGAAGAATCCGCCATTTCCATAGCCTGCTCAAAATGAGGCCTTACCGTCGCTCTATCGGCGACAATGACCGAACGTGCCGCGCCGACCTTTTGCAATTGCAGCGCAAGGGATCCATCCGCGCCCCCAACATCTAGGATTTTAGCCCCCGCCGGAATATCCCTTATACGGCGAATAGACAGTGCAAGTCCGCGCGCAAATCCAGATAGAGCGGTATCGTACAATGTCCGTGTTTCGCTTGAAACGTCCGCCATGGGGTCTTGTGGGCCCGCCCCCGAAAGAACTTTTGTAAGGCTCTCATTTTGCATGTGCCAAGCCCGCGTATGGGCTTCAAGTTTGATCAACGGCAGCACGGTTTTTGCCGCCTCCGTAAGATCAAATTTAGCCCCATCTTGACGCAACAACCCCAACTGAACGGCAAACTTCAACAAAACCAGAAGGTAGTCCTCTTGCAGGTCGTTCTCTTGCGCCAACGCTTGCGCACTCATTGGCGCAAGAGCCAGTTGTTGGGCTATGCCTGTATCAACAAAGGCATCAATGGCGTCACTCGCTTTATACGCCATAGACCAGAACAACAATTTTGAGACTTGATCTGCGACAGACACACCCGGTTCATTTGGGGGACGGGAATGTGTCATGCTGGCATTTTTTCATCCACGTATTTTGCCAGACGGTCTAAGGACGCGACCAAAGCCTGAGAAAGATCGGCATCGTCAATAAATATCCCAAATTCGTGTTCAACGTGGATCAAAACTTCCAGTGCATCAACGGATGTCATGCCAAGTTCGTCGACCATATTCTCGCCTTTAATCCCCTCAGCCACGATATTGCGGTTGAGTGATTTTGCGATAACGGTTTTAAGCCGTTCGTGGGTCGTGGTGGTCATAGTATTTTCTCCCTAGTTGCTAAAAAAATATTGTGAATTCCGCCAAGGTTGGCGGGCAAGATCTGGGTCACATTCAACCCTTGTGTTTCGAAGTGGCGCACCAGAGTGTCCGGTTCAAGATAGCCAACGCCACCATGGGTCAACCAGTCGACACCGATCGACGCGTTCGCCCCATCGGAAAGAAAAATATCATCGATCAAAATCGAGCCGGATGGCGATAGGTGCTCGACCAGCCAGTCAACGTCACCTGCCGGGGAGGGGCCATGCACGCCATTGTCAACAATGATGGCGTCAAAGAGCTGACCGGCAAGTTGCTCACCGAGCGGTGAATCAGAAGGGCCTGAAAAATCTATACATTGGAGCCGCTCATTTTTCTTAAATTCTCTGAGCTCGTCATTCAGGGGGGGGCAAAGGTGTCCGATACGGACAAAAACACCGCGCGCATCCTCATCTCTACGTAAGATTGAGCTAATGTAAGCCCCCGACGAAGCCCCTGCTTCCATAATCATGCGGGGTTTGGCCTTGGACAACTTTCTTAAAGCCAACGTCCGACCAAAGACCTTATGGCTTCCTTGCATCGCATCCCCATAGGCTTGACGTAAGGCCTCGTTCAAAGGGGGCTGTTTTTCGAATGATCGTTCCGTCAAGCCAACTTTCAGCACTTCGGTTAAAGCCGTTGGCGATGCAAGCCCATCAAACAACAGCCGTTCAAGCTTAACGAAGGCATCATGAGAAAGTGTCGTTGGCGCCTTCGTATCTTCGCCGATTAAGTCGTCAACGGGGGCGACCAATCCACACAATTTAGCAACGGCCAAACATTGCTCGACAGCATCAGGTTTCAAACCACAGCAAACGGCAAGTTCATCGGTCGTCCTTGGTTGTTCCATGGCTTGCAGTAGCCCGGAATCGACCAGTGAGAAAAGCAGAGAACTGACCTTGTAAGCCCGAGCTGCGGCCGCCAAAACCTCGGGGTCTCCGACTCTATAACGTGGTTTTGCGGGAATTTTTCCGGTTGGGCCACGCGCCATAGAATTTGCCTGCTCCCATATATCGGGACGCTTATGGGGCGCTAAGTTTCGTGCGCAATAGTCCATCAGCTGAGGCATATCGACGGGCTGACCATCATCATTGACCACCGAGGCCAGCATCTTTTGGTCGCTGTGATTATTTGAGTTCACCCCACGGACATGCACATCTGTGACAAGGCCGGACTCACGGATCACATTTGCAACCTCAATGGGGGACACCCAGCGCTCTCCCCGCCTTATGGAATTGGACACCCGGCCCAACACCGAAAAACAACCATCATGGCTAATCTCAGCAACATCCCCCATGTGGAAGGAAGCTCCGTTTTCAAGCGTTACCGCCAAACGTCCGGGACCCGCTTTGAGAGTCTGTCCTTTGTCGTCCATTAATTGGCAAGAAACATTCGGCATTGAAGGACCAATGAAGCCTCCGGTCTGCGGGGCTAAGCCTGCAATCACCGCCCCTGTTTCCGTGCTCCCGTAGTTGCGAGACAGTCGAACGCCAAAGCTGTCATAGAAATTTTGATCTAAAGTGGCACTGACCGCCCCGGCTCCGGCCATAACGATTTTCAACTTGCCCGGCCCCGGGCTGGTGTTCTTTATGTGTCTGCGTTTGGCCAACAGTTTGGCGATGGCTGGTGTAAGGGCGACCATATCGGCGCGTTGCGTTATGGCTGTAATTGCCAAGCCAAGCGCGTTTGGTTCGACCAACTCTAGTCGTCGTCCGCCCAACAACGCCATCCACAACCAACCCAGCGAATAGGCATGCGAGAGCGGAGAGCACAGGAGAATATGATCGCTGTTGCTGGGTTCAAGAAGAGCCTGGTACCGATCCGTCTCCCATTGCCATGTATCCATGTCCCTAAAGATCAGCTTGGGGGCTCCCGTGCTTCCAGAAGTTGGGATAAACAGGCCCGGTTTTTCCTCTGATCCATTGGCGCATTTTCGAGCTTCACCCGACACCTCAATGAACGGCTTTCCATGTTCACGCATTGGATCAAGCACGACGCTGCCGTTTGCGGCCCGCAACAATCGATCCACTTCTGCGACCGGCGTGTCCTTCGAAACGACCAGGGGATTACAGCCCTTCGCCAAGGTGCAAACCAAGGCAACAACGGATGCCCAGTTCGCACTCACCCGGACAGCGATGGTTGGTTTGACAGCCCCCAAACCGGTTATTTCGTCGCCAATTTCAGACGCGAACGCAACCACATCGGCTGTGCTTACACCATACAGAGCACTTTCGTCCCCATGACGACCATCCGCTAGAGCATCCCAGGCCCCCGAGACTAAAGCGTGCAACTGATGGCTCCCTCAGAACTTATATATTCTTCTTTTTTCCGGATCAGGAATTCACGAATGGCTGGAGTGCTGTAAGACGGTGCTTGACAAAGCTCGTCGATCGTAATTTGGTCCTCGTAATAAAGAGACAACGTATCCCAGGGGGTAAAGCAGCCCCGACACGCATCCAAACGTGGTTTCTTGGCGAGTAAAATTTCGTAGAAGGCGCTTTTGCCAACTTTCTCGATAATTTCACGCCCGTCTCCGTCGGTCAGGTCGCCCATGTCGTTAAACCAGATGTTCGGGCAAGCGGTGGTCACGCCATCGCTAAAGGTCGAAATCACCAAACGAGGAAGGTGGCATCTCCAGGTTCTGCCTGCGTCCAAATAAAAGGAAACCAGCCTTTCCAAATAAGGGATCGGCGGCATGACCTCTGGATACTCTGTCTGAATATCAACGAACTTTTCGACAAACGGATATTGGCTAGCCTGCACATTAAAACGCTCGATGTCGGGCCCCCGAACCGGGAAAGGAAGCAGCTGGGGTTTGTTTTTTGGAAATGAATTACACCAAGCGGCAAATTCCCGATAATGCTCAACACTCCGATCATGGAGGACGGAATATATTTCCACGGGAATTCCCGCGTTTACAATTGCCTCAATTCGTTTCAGTAACTTTTCATGCAGCTCTGGCGAACGAACCCGATAACTGTTTCCCTCATATTTATGACTGTCCAAAGTCACCTGAACGACGATATTATCGATCTCTGAGAGACGTTTAATCTTGCTATCGGTCAGCGGCAGAGCAYTGGATTGAAGAACAACAACGGCAAAATCGGAGGATATTTCCTCAATGAAATCGAGGATCCCCTTAATGATGAAAATTTCCCCGCCGGTCAGCTTAATAAGAGGGGTCTTCAACCCGGTTCTGACTCTTTCGGCAATGATATGTAACTTTTTCGCAAATGGGGTTCCCGACTGATAGCTCTCCCCTTTCTGCGGTGAAAAGATCAACTGCTCAGCATGATTTTCTTTTAAATTGCTTTGCCCCGTCAGGCAGTATTCACAGCAAAGATTGCACGAGTCTTCGTTGATAACTAAATCATTGCCGAGCAGTTCGAAGGACGTATCAAAGGGATTATTCATGATTTTGAAGCCCCGGAGAATGTTATCTCGTTTACGGACACGCCCTGCCTGTGAAGTTTGAAGCTTGTTTGCAGTTGCAGCGTGCGCAGACGATCCATTTGTTCTCGGTAGTAGGCTTCTACGATAGGGGCCTGAGCGAGGGCGAATGCGTCATCCAATGTTTCGCTTTCGGCTTTATCGACAAAAATCGAAATAAGATCAAAATTGAACGCGACCATTTCATCGCGAATTCCATCCGCTTTTTCCTCACTCGCGAGAATGACATCCATCGCCGCTTGGTCCGCGCGACAATGTCGTTTTAGCCGGGACATGTATGTGTGGAGGACAATGTCGTATGTTTCGAATTCGAACACCGAAGGCTGTTTTTCGATGACCCCCTCTTCCTTATACATGCTGCCATAGAGCAACGATGTAGCATCAGCCAACCTTCCAATCCTCGGGTCATGGAAACGATAGGCAAGAGGGTTAAGGGTTTCCTCAAAGTCACTTTCGAGCATCCCCTCACTTTTCAATTTAGATATAACTTCAGCACCAGGATACATTTCCAGCCTGACGGTGAAGCGCCGCAGGTTGTAGCCCATCATGTTTTTTAGAAAGATATTGTTGTTTCTTATTTCGTCAAATGTAGACCATGGATGGAATGAGATGAAACCAAACGCGACATAAATTCCAGCCCCCCTCAATAGGGTGATCGCCCTTTCGTTATCCTCTACATTTGATCTTTTTTTCCATATATCGAGGCCACCTTGGGTGCTGGACTCGACTCCGATGAGAACTTTTTCAAGACCCGATTCATACAAAGTATCAATTAAGTCCTTATCAGCACTGGACCAATTTTTCGCTTGCATGCAAACATTGTAATAAACTCGCATGTTTTTGTTGATAAAACCCTCAGCGATTTTTCTGATACGTTCCTTTGCAAAAGAGGCTCCACCGGGATCTTCAAATGTGGAATCAACGAAATCAAATGTATTGACATTATAGGTGTTGTAGAGGTGCTCAACACCCTCAACAACTTTTTCAGGCGATTGTGCACGCCACAACTTGCCCGGTGCCGTTTTGTTGCCTGCGTGGGGTGCGTTACAAAATGTACAACGTCCACTACAGCCCCTTGACGTAGCAATCCTAAGGTAGGGCATCCGGTGATTGTTACATTCAAACTGGGCTCTCGATGGCTCTGGCAATAGGTCAAGGTTTTCAAGCGGTAGGGCAATTGGGTTCTCGTGGATCGTACCATCTGTATTTTTCCAAGTTAAATTCGGCACAGTCGTATAGTCACCCTCTCCCCAAAAAGCCTCCACGAAGCGTACAATTGGAATATCTCCTTCCCCCCGGATCAAGCCGTTCAGAAAGCCCCAATTTTTATTCGTAAGAAGTTCCTTACTGAGGAATGTTGCTAAAGCCCCCCCGGCGATGAAATACACATCTTGCCCTAATCTTTTCCGTAGGGCTGTCCCCAATTGCGTCGCATGCGCAACGGTAATTGTTGTCAAAGATAGACCGATCACATCCGGCTCCCATTCAACAATTTCATCGATTTCCGGAGTGTTCGAATCATGACTAAAAGGGACTTCAATGATTTTGCATTCTGCCCCTGCGTCTTTTAAAATGGAACAGAGATAGCTGACACCCAGGTGTTCTGAGCTCATGACTAAATCGCCACTCAAAAGAACGGGAAAGCAGACTCGTGGTGGTCTTGGGGTGGCCAAATTGCGCTGAGGCAACAATGGATTGGTGGGAATTTGGAGATTCATTTTATAGGTAACCTATTTCTGCGAGTCTAATATCCATAAGTTTCTGTTCTGCATCTGACATCCTTGATGTGGATTCTTGAAGGACCGCAGGCTCACGCATGACTTTTTCTTGGGGCTGAAATAACCAATGGCCATTTATGGGTTCAGGCACGGGCAACCCAAGATGAGACAAAATGAGAGGGAAAATATCCTCTATTCGCGCAAGCACTGGCGTTCCCGATGGAATATGTGGTCCCCGCGCAACAAGAACCCCATCCGGTTTATGAACGGCACCTTGAGAGGGCGGAGAGTACAAGTCGTTATGCAAAAACGGCGAAGGCATGATATCCCAAACTTTGGGCACGAGCAGGTAATCAGGGGCTCCACTCAATTTTCTGCCCGAATACATTTCATGTCGGGGCACGACTTCAAAAAGAGGGTCGCCGTCTTCATCGACCAGTTTTTGAAATGCTGCTTTAAGGCGTTTTTCGACTTTTCCCTTGCCTTCTTCGCCATCAACCACACCGAATTTGTCGCGTCCTTTAAGGTYAAGGTTAACGCCGAAACACCCCGGTGCCGGCATATAGGCTTCGGTCTGGGACCAGTCGATGGTCTTCTTGTAATTTGCGGCACTCTCAAACCAAGAGGCATCTTCAGCGTCATCTCTCATTTGACCAAGGGGTTCTCCGGCTTCGCGAAAAGTGGYCGTCAATAGCCCCTCGGTCTCCAAGAAGGTATTCACATTYAAGTCCTTGCGGCATAAACCAAAGCCATGATCGGACGTGACGCAAAGAAGTGTGTTTTCATCCGTGAGTGTCATGAGCTGGCCAATGGCGTCATCCATCTCTCGATAAGCCGCGAGCACGTCTTGTGACGGTTCTTCTTCTTCTCCCCAATAATGGTGGCTTATCCGATCAATTTCAGTAAAGACAACAAACATGGCCTCCACGGGTCGAGTCCGTTGAAGGTAAAGACAGGTCTCTGCCTTCCCCCTGATGAAATTGGCTGCTTGGTCCAAATAGTCCTTCTGACCACGGTACATTGTCACGATGTCCGAGTGGTGATGGAGGTTAGCGGCGGCCAACTCGGAGACAAGTTCTGGTGGACTCGTGTAGCGGAGGGTCGGTGAAAGAGGCCAGCTAATCATATATCCATCATCCAAGGTCGCGGGAGGATGAGACATGGGCACGTTATAAACGCCGACTCTTTTTCCGTGCCGATTTAATATCTGCCAAATTGGCTCTCGACCATAATTGTCAGCATTAACCGCATGGGAGCCGTAATCACCAGGTTGCACTTCCCAAAACTGATATATCCCATGCTCACCAGGATTGACGCCCGTGAACATTGACGCCCAGCCAGGTGCGGTATGAGGTGGGAACGTAGACTGAAGAACACCAAAGGCTCCCTGATCTGATATAGCCTGTAAATTGGGCAAATCACCGGTTCCAAGCATCCGCTGAATCAGCTCGTAGCTCCCCCCGTCAACGCCAACGACCAACAACTGTAATTTTTCCAGCTTCTCCATAAAACTTTTAATATCCTTATGCTTGCCCCGCAACACTGACTGGCAATACGACCCTTGCGGTTATTCACATTCTAACGCCATGCTTGTTTTTATGTCAACATTATACTATAGATTGTGTGCGAACGTCGGTTAAAGCCAATCTTGATCAGGGAAATCGCATTTCTAGCCAGACGAACCCACACAGGACTGTATGGATGCCCTTTAGGTTCAGATAAATTCTGTCCTATAGTGTTGCAACAGCTGTACTGGATTTTTTAAATGCCATTATTTTGTTTATTTATAAACGATTAACAACACACATTCCGATGAAGTTCAATCACACCTAAAGGCYTTAAGTTTTGTTACCCTCACCCTGGCAGCTCTTTGCGGTCGCCACAAGAGCATCAATACGAGTGGGATTTGTATGGCAAATGAATTTTTTCTGCGCGATTTCGTCGTTCGCAGCACCACACGATCGATCATGACAGATTTTCTCGTGGTTGCAAATTATTAATCCATAAAAAAAATATACTATTCACGCATTAATAGCGTTATAAAAACGAGCTGATGCTCGCTTAAAACAGGAAACTTTTTCAAAAAGCCCAGAATCAAACGGATCGACTATTTTGCGGAAAGTCTGTGCTTTAAGGAAAAACGCTTTTGGGACCGGGAATTCATATTCATAACACTTTTCAATTATAGAGTTTAATTTATTTAAGTTAATGCAATATAGCAGTGTACAGCAAAGATCAATTCCATTAATGTCCAAGCACAATTTAATCGAGTGATATTTACTCAAGCACTATTTAGAAGAGTGCATCTTTTTTGGAAGGTCTAGAAATGTCAATTGCTTTATTGGGGGGAACCCCTGTCCGAGACACCCCGTTTCCCCCTTGGCCACAAATGGATGAACGCGAAGAACAAGCCCTTCTGCGCAGTTTGCGTCAGGGACAATGGTGGAGGATGCATGGCACCGAGAACGATGCTTTTGAAAAAGAGTTCTCAGAATTTCACGGTGCACAAGGTGCGCTCACCGTTTCAAGCGGCACGCATGCCTTGGAAGTCGCCCTCCTGACAGCTGGAATTGGTGCCGGTGATGAAGTCTTGGTGCCGGCCTTTACCTTTATTTCCACATCGATGGCGGTTCAGCGCGTTGGCGCGATTCCCGTTCCTGTCGATGTGGATCTAGAAACCTACTGCATTGACCCTCAAGCGGTGAAAAACGCGATCACGGCGAAGACCAAGGCCATCATTCCCGTTCATATGTCGGGGCACTTCGCAGATATGCCGGCGCTCATTGAGATTGCAAAGCCGCAAAATCTGACCATCATTCAGGATGCGGCTCACGCCCATGGCGCCCTTGGTCCAGGTGGACGAAGTGCGGGACAATGGGGAACGATGGCATGTTTTAGTTTCCAGAATTTCAAACTGATGACCGCTGGCGAAGGGGGCGCTATTTTGTTCCCGAGCCAAAAAATGCGCGAAAAAGCTTTCCTCTTCTCTAACTGTGGTCGACCCAAAGGGGATCTTGCGTATAACCATCTCGTCTGTGGCTCAAATTACAGGTTGGGTGAGTTTCCTGCGGCCGTTCTCAGGGTTCAGTTAGAGCGTCTCCCTCGTCAAACAGAGACGAGAGAACAAAATATGCCGATCCTTCTTGATGCTTTGAAAGACGTCGAGGGTATCATCCCACAAGGGCGAACAGACGATGCCGTCTTGGACCCCAATTATATGTTTATGTTCCGGCTTGACCCCAAGGTCTTTTCGAAAATTGACCGAAATGCCTTTGTCGAGGCATTGGTCGCGGAAGGGCTGCCGGCTTACCGTGCATACCAAACCCTTTACCGTATGCCTGCTTTTTGGGTAGAGCCAAACCCCGGTCTCACCGAAGCCGATTGGATTGCCAAATGCCCCGCCTCTGAAGCCATTGCTAATTATGGTATTTGGATTCATCACAGAGCCTTATTGGGCACGAAAGAGGATGTTTTGGATGTGGCAAACGCCATAAAAAAAGTCGCCGAGCATCACCATCTCTTGGTGTCGGACGCCGCATGATACGCATAGCGCTACTCGGAGCCGGATGGGCAAGTCGCACTATTTGGCTTCCCTTGCTCTGTGACAGTCAAAGTTGTGAGGTCGTCGCGGTGGCCGATCCAGATGGTTCGGCAAGACATGCTGTGACATCTTCTTATCCGAAGATACCTGTCGTCGAAACGATGGAAGACGTGCTGAAAGCCCGGCCGGACCTGGTTCTAATCGCAACGCCCAACTGCTTCCATGTCCCCCAAGCCGAAGCCCTGTTAAGGGCGGGCGTGAGTGTGCTCATAGAAAAGCCAGCGTGTTTTACGATGGAGGAAGCCCAAAACTTGGTCAAGCTTGCGCAGGCCCACGGCGCGGGACTTTGGGTGAGCAGCGCCAGCAAAGAACGCCAAGATGTGACGAAAATGCGCAACATTACGGCGTCCGGTGATATCGGGCCAATTCGATGTGTTGATGTATCTTGGATTCGCAGGGCTGGTATTCCGAGGGCCGGGTCGTGGTTCACCCGCAATACCGATGCCATTGGTGGCGTTGGCGGAGACCTTGGATGGCACATGCTTGACGTGGCTTTATCTTTTACAGACTTCTCTATGATCCAAACCGGCATTTCCTTATTAGCCTGTGATCCTCCAAGTAAATCCGAATGTGATGCCGCCTGGCTTGGCGGCCAGACAGCCGATAAACCGAGCACTGGTGATTTAATTGTCGACGTTGAAACCCAGGCTTTTGCTGCATTCAAAACAGATCATGGGAGTTTGTTAAGGCTAAGTGTGGCTTGGGACTCCCATGAGGTGGAAGATAAAACGTGTGTCACCATCAATGGACGGGATGGTTGCCTAAAGCTCGAGACGACATTTGGCTTTAGCACGTCTTCCACATCTTCGCCGCGCTTGACGTTACTTAAAAAGGGCAAGGCAGAGGACATTGCGCTCACCGACACCCCGAAAATTCAACCCTACCAGACATACCTACAACAGGTCCTTCAAGAGTTCGGGCAATCCACACCCCAATCTTATCAATCTCTTTTTTCCGTGGTGAGTGGGATCGAGAAACTGTATACGCCCGATATTGGAATACAAACCTTCTCCACCCCAAAATTTTCGTAATGGTCACATGATGATGTCTCTCAGTGTTGTCGTTCCCGTTCATGCAAAGCCCAATCGCACGCGGATCACGCTGTGCAGTCTTGCGGCTCAAGATTTGAGCTTTCCCGTCGAAATTATTATCGTCGCAGACAATCCGACCCAAGACGTTTTGGACCTTGTGAACAGTCATGAGGGGCATGCAAAAATCGTTGTGACAAAGGGGCTAGGGCGGGCCGGCGCACGGAACAAGGGGGCTCAAGAAGCGACAGGAAACATCTTGGTTTTTTTGGATGATGATATCCTGACGGACCCAAATTTCCTGTCTTGGCATTACAAGTCTCAACAGGCCCAACGTGGGTTGATCCACGGGAGCCTTCGCGAACTGATCGGCCTCAGCAAGGTTGATGATCCGAGAGATGGGGGGCCGGGCTGCCCTAAAATTTGCCTTGAAGACTTACAGCTCGGGAAATGGGAAGGCTATTTAAAAGCGCGAACCGTGGCGAATGCTTTGGAAAGAGCCGTCGAAAAATATTGGGACAATAGCTTAGATGTTGATGCACCTTGGCTGTCTGGGGCTGGGGCCAATATCTCTGTGCCAAAAGACATATGGCACGCCGTCGCGGGATTTGACCAAGCCTATGGTTTGCGCTGGGGGATGGAAGATTTAGATTTCGCATATCGTCTCCACACGGCGGGCTACCAAATTATGTTTTGTCCACAAGCGCGGGGCTATCACATGAGCCATTACAGCCCCAGCCGATGGGAAGATCATGACGCCAACCTTGAAATGTTCCAGCAGCGTGCGAAGTCGCCAGAAGCAGCCGCTCTAAGTCACTTATTAGCTGCGGATGGATCACCTGAAAAGTATGAGGACGCAGTCCGCCAAATTCGTAATGCTGCGGAAAACTCATTGTGAGAGCAATGATTGTTCAGCCTTTTTGTGAAATTATTGCTGTTGCCAAATAGCCTTATGACTTGGCTCCGATACTGTAGAGCCGCCTTCAGCCATTGATCCCGGTCAACGGCGACAATCGACGGCTCGGTCCTTTCGCCAGCAAGAAATGACGCCCTCTCTGAAATGATTTTTTCTTCCATGCCCTCAACGTAAGGGAAATCCTCGTACCAGCCAAAAACAGGTGCGGATATGTTTTGGGCAACCTCTGAGACGACCCTGTGATCGCAATGTTTCCCCAAGGACAGAGGAGCGATCAGCCGATCATCTTCTCCTAAGACATTCATGAGTCTGTTGCCAACATCTTCCACGATTTCATCGCGCATTGGGATAAGGTCATCAAACATTGATTCAGGAGTCGGGAAAATATAGCGACCTTTATCACGGCGCATGGGTGCATCGAGACAGCCCAAACCGAGGCGAAGGCAGCCCAGCGTCTCAAGGGCTCGGATATCTTCATTTCTCCGAAGGTGTGGAGATCCCTGCATTCGCCATGTATGTTCGGCTTCTCTGAGCTGGCCGAGATTAGCCTCCTCTGGGTCGCCATCGAAGACCGTTATAACGACGACGGACTCGTATTCGTGCTGTCTGGCCAGCCAGCCCCCCAGTGACCAGACGGCATCGTCTAGATGAGGTGAAAGAATGCAAAGGCGCGTCAACGAACCAAACTCAAAGCGTCACGAGATAATTTCCGAGGACGAGGTAAACTATCGACAGAGATTTAGCGCTGCGGATCGCGTCTGCGGAAGATTCAACAATGGGCTCGCCAGCAAGATTAAAGGACGTGTTCAGCAATATGGGCGTTCCCGTTTCCTCACCAACCGCTTCAAGCAAGGCATGCATGCGTGGGTTCTCTGACTGCCTGATGGTCTGTAGGCGCGCCGTTCCGTCTACGTGTGTGGCGGCGGGCAAGTCATCAGGCTTCTTTACCTTTGCAACAAAGGACATGTGAGGAGAATCATTTGAGAAATCAAAATACTCGTCCTTTCTTTCCTCTGGAACCATCGGTGCATATGGACGGAACCATTCCCTTTTCTTCATTTCGTGATTGAGTTTGTCCCGGACAAATCCAGGGCGGGGCAACGCCAGGATGCTTCTGTTCCCTAACGCCCTGGGGCCAAATTCACTGCGTCCCTGCCACCAAGCGACAACGTGACCACGGCAAAGTTTTTCGCTTACAGTCTTGATCAAGTCATCCGGACGAACCCAAGCAACACCCATATCCTCAATGGCGGATAAGTTGTCTGCGTCTTTCCATTGTGGCCCTAGATAGGCGGATCGAGAAAAAACGGGCTTGCTTCCTGTGTGTTCCCAGAGTCCGTAGGCTGTGCAACCGATACTGATTCCATCGTCACTCGGAGCAGGAGGAACATAGATATGTTTAAATGGCGATTCATCAACAAGCTTTCCGTTGGCCACTGAGTTGAGACCGACGCCCCCGGCGATACATAAGTTCTCATGTTTGGTGAGGTCGTATAAGCGGCGGGCCAAATGAAGAATTGCGCGTTCCAAGTGGTACTGGGTGGCATAAGCCAATGCCGCTCTATGTTCAAAGCATGTGTTCTTGCTCATGGTGGACATCAATAGATCAATGCGTCTGGCATCGCATTCCACGCCGGTTTTGGTCAGGTTTATCAATCCCCCAAGGTCGTCAACAAACCGATCATCCCCATAAGGAGACAATCCCATGGTTTTGCCATCCTCGGAGAAAACGCCATGACCATTGGGGTCTGAAAATGAAAAACCAAGGGACAAACTTGCCGACCTATAAAAGTGACCTAACGAGTTGGAGGTCTGCCCAGCTTGAAAATAATCGCTTTCCGTTTTGGCGTTGAGATAATGAGTGCCGCTAATTTTATCGATTAGTTTTATGCCATCGGGTCCCGCATCGTACATACTTATGGTCTCAACTTCCCGCTCAGTCCCGGTTTTTGAACCACCCAGAACACTCCCGGAATTATCGACAATCAGAATGGCTGCTTTCTCGAGACCGGAAGTGGCGAAAGCCGAATAAGCATGGGCCAAGTGGTGATTTATGATGTCTGTATTTTTTCTGAGTGAAAAGTAAAATGGTCGGGGTACGAGATCGCAGGCAACAATCTTATCCAAGTCCCCGACTGTTGCGTCAATTGATTTGAGGCAGGCTGCACGGCTTTCAGCCGCCAATAAATCTGCGCCCAATCCATATTTTTTTCGGGTCGTTCTTTCCTCGGCTATGGCGGTCAATAAGTTGCCATTGCTCACACAACTGGCCCATTCATGACCAGACCCTCCTAGGCCTAGAACCATGGGTTCCAAGCTTGCATTTTTATTCGTCATGGTAATCAATTAGCTCCCTTGAGTTGGTCAATAAATTTGTGACAGCCGAGCCGCCGAGTTTGGTTCTCTAGCTTGAAGTTGAAAGAATTTGAGAGACGATGGCTGTTGAGCAGGGTCCATGGAAAAAATTAATGCCCACTTGAGGTCCATCAACCCCCGGATCGGCGAAGCCGAGGCCCAAGGCATACAGCCCTGTTAGGGGCCGTCCATTACTCATGACTTCCCGCGTTTGGGGGTCTTTTAGGACATTCCCGCCCTGCCAATCCAAAGGAATCTGGTTTCGCGCTTCGTCCTCAATGATAATTTGGCGCGCGACATATCCTGTGGCGTCCACGATGACTTGAGCATTTCTGGCTTTTTCAGAGACAATTTCCGTGGCATCCAGCGGCACCAAGTTCACCTTTTTTTCACGACCGCTAACGATGTCTTCGTAGAGTTTTTTGGCTCTTCCCCGAAGACCCGTAAACTTGTTTATTTCCCCTGTATCTTTATTTTTCAGATCGGGCCAATCCCCAGAATGTAGGGCTTCTACGCCACCAGCTTGGTCAGCGTCGGCGAACCACTGGCGGACACGATGGCGGTGAACGATGGTAATCTGATCTTTCTCGAGTTTACCTTCGGCTATAGAGAGGATGTAGTCCGCTGTTGAAAAGGCGCTGTGAGAGCCGCCACGAATGAGGATGCTTGACTTGTTCTCGATAAATTTCTGCAACGTGTCCCGCGATGTATCCCTAAGGATATCTTCGCAACTTAAGCAAAGTTTGTCCGACGCATCAGGGAAGCAGTCTCTTTCCATGGGGGGGCGGTCTGCATTGGCACCAATGGCAATTGTCACGGTTTCCGACTGCGCCACCAACTGATTTTTTGAGTCCCAAGTCGTATACGTACCATCCTTCATCTTTACGATTTTACTTATCTGGCGATTGGTTTCGAGGTCGCAATTTGGGTTGCTTGAGATCAGGCTGTGAGCTGTCCTTGCGACTTCAAGAAGAAACTCCGAAGATATCCGAAGCGATATTCGGTCTTGACCTGCCTCCTTAAGGGTGGTCGCAGATTTACTCTTTAAGCATTCAGAGAAAAGGCCATTTTGGTTAATGCCTGATACAAAGTCTATGGACGCAGAATTGGCTTCTATGTGGTAATCCATTCCGTTCCATTGTTGGATAGGGCTGCCCTTGTCGACGACCTTCAAACCACCATCCAAAAGCTCACCCAAACTGCTATCGCGGTCCGCCGCGATAAACAGACCAAGAGCAGCAGGGCCAAAGCCAATAATCTGACACAGGTACATATTTATTCCTTTACGTAATACGTTCCGATGATTTAATCGGCATTTATGGAAAAAGTGGTTGGAAAGGAGGCCGCAATATCACGACGCCCTTGAGTTACGATTGGGTCAATCCGAAAGGCCTCGTCTTCCAATCCCGATAGAATTGGTCGTCCGAGTTGTGGTTCGTATCCCACCACCTCGCTGAGTTTGAGCAGAACCCTTCCCGGCGACCGATCCTCAGGCCACATCTCTGCGGACAAAAAGGCACTTCGGCGCAAGACCCTGATCAGGAGGGGATCGACGGCGACCCACTGATTGTCAATTTTGAACTCGGCCCAGAAATGTGGTGTTGCATAGGGTTCGGCGAGAATGAGGCCAAAGACTTGGCGTGCTTCGAACCCCTCTTCGCGGGCGCGCTTCACTAAAAATTTAGAGGCACCGCCACATTCGGCCAACCTATTTTCCAGGAAGAACGTCTCATTCCAACGAAGCTCCTCATGGAGCATGAAGAACGTCACGCCCTCCAATGTGGCCTTAATAAAGGATGCCAGTTTTTCAGGAAGGTCGGGCTGAAAATGAAGGGCCTGTGCCCCGGACCAAAGCTGTTCTGATATTGCTGTGCGCGTACGTCCGACATTGGGGATTAAAACGGACAGGTCATCTTGGTCGTTTTCAAGCTGGCTCGGATCTATCTTATATTCAATTTGTGCCTCCATCGTCTTAGCGTTTCTGGCATTATTAAGGGAGGCTCGCCAACACCGCATGGCCATGCGTTGTAGAGAGGGAAGTCCAAGCAACAGAGAGATATTGCTAAGGTCGTAACTATCAAAGTGTTTCACGCCGTCTATCGTGCTGCTTTGTAGACCAAGCTGTTCCAGCTCCGCGAGCGTTTGGGGTGTCACTCCTGATCCGCTTAACTTATCTTCCCGAGTATCAAACGACCTTGTGTTATTTGGCACCTTATTGACCCAAAACATAGCTTGTTCTAATGTAATTTCTTGGGTCGTATTCTTAATTTTTTCCAACATTTTCAATACCTACAGGACTAAAGACGGCGTCATACAGGTTTTCGGAACATCCACCCCAACCAATCTTGCGATGGTTGGTGCAATGGACTCCAGTTCGACAACTGAACCGTCCTCAGAGGTGGTGGCGGAGCCACCTTTAACGATGACAAACCCCTTGTCGCGATGCCAACCAGACTGGTCGTTTCTTTTGACGTGATTGGCCCAGCGGGGGTCCCCTAAAGGAGGGCGGCGGGGATCGGCGGGCTTGACGATGATATCGGGGGCCAGATGGCTCCATGGGCCTGAATAAATATCTTCAAAGTGATCCGCCGCGCAGAGAACCGGCGTGCCATCCGAAAAGCGCATTTCCATCAAAGCGTTGCGCACGGTGGCGAAATCTTGGGCATATCCTTTGCCATTTTGACCGGCTTGGTCCATCGAAGAGGATAAGATAATGCCATGCGAACCTTGAACGGCTTCAAATGCCAAGCTTTGTTTTAAATCGACTGTGCCATCCGAATGAAGCGTTTGCAGGCCGGCTTTTTGGAGCATTTCATCAAGAGAAACAAATTGGTCCAATCCGCCAAAGCCGATTTCAGAAAAGACCATAACGGACTCTTCGACATGCTCTTCAAGTTTTGCGCAGGCTTGATCGATGAATTTATAGGACTCGAGAATCTGTGCGGAACTTGGGCGTTGCCCACCCGGTTGTTCCAGCTCATGCCACAGGAAATGAGACAGCCTGTCCGCGATCGTGAGGTTGACCACCATGACATCACAGTCGCTGGCAAGAGTCAGTGCCGTATTAAGCTGATACTCTGCGGCTTGGCGCGCTTCCTGTGCAAATTCATCCAACGCCTGACCCGTATAGAAAACGGTTACGTCATGGGCATAACGAACCCCCTTGCGCGACAAGTTTAAGAGAAGATCCTGAGGATAGCTGGCGCGAAGTGTCGCCAACATTGGATAACTAATCATGTTGCCATTGATAGGTTGAGGCGGGTGGGTCAACTGGATGTTAACAACGGAAAATTTGTAGTCCTTAAACTCGGGCCAATCCCAAAATTGCTTGGCTTTGACGTCCGAGCTTTCGAGAACCCTTGGCTTTTCACCTTTGCCGCGGATGTCCCAATAGGAATAGCAACCATGCTGTCCCGGACCAACGCCGGTAAACGCACTGGCAAGATTCGATGGTTCATAAGGGACCGGACCACAATTCAAATCTCGCCAAAACCCCTCCTTGACGCTGTTTGAAAGCCACGGGAGATGACCTGCCGCCATCTCATCTTGAAGCACACTTGGCTCCACACCCTCTGCGACAACTATTAAATGCTTCACGTCGCCTCCACGCCTCATACCGAGACTACTTCTTTCTTAATATTGTACGATCATACTCGATAAGGTTGTTATAATCAGCACTTGATTAGGTTGTAAATTGACACTAGCAGAATTGAACTTACGTGTACACCGTTATGTTGTATTCTGGTTAATATTTTTAACTTTCTAATTGTAATATTTATAACACCACCCCCTAAATCAAGCAAAGCAGCCCTCTAAGCTCAGACTTTTCAGCAAAATTACCGGCCGACCAACCCTAAATATACGTACAAAGACGTGTTGTTTCAGGGGTGATGATTTTCCGCATCGGATTTAGGGCATGATCGATACTGATACTAATATGTTGTATATACTTGTCTAATTAAGACGAACATCGCCGCAGCCCGCCGCTTTCACCAGACATCTGGCACTAACTGCCCGAGCAGCGTGACGTCGCCTTTTGTGAGGATCAAGGGCGAAGCCGCAAAGATCGCCCCCCTTTAAAACCGTGCAACCCCCCATCACGCGGCTTTCGGCCTTGGTTACGGTCTAAACAGAGCCGTTAAAACACCCTTATAACGAAAATATTTTTTAAATGATGAAAATATAGTGCTTTTGTGACTGCCAAAGTAAAATTGACACTTACAACTTTGCCATGTTACCTATATATTCCTAGCTTGCTCTTTATGGGCGTGCAAACACACAACGTGCAATTGTTATGGACGAAGGGCTAAGAAGGACATTGATAAGTAAAGGGATTGAAAACCTCGTGCGGTGGCGTTGGATAGCGGCAGCATTGACCGTCGTTATCGCGATAGCCTTAGGGAGCGGGGTGACGCAGCTTAGCTTTAATGCCGATTACCGTGTTTTCTTCCCCAAAGATGATCCGCAAATCACGTCCCTCGACAACATCCATCAGAAGTTTTCCAAGTCAGATACCCTTCTGTTTGTGCTGAAGCCGAAAAATGGCGACGTCTTCACCCAAGACGTCATGACGGCGATCTCTGATTTGACGGAAAGAGCTTGGAAGTTACCCTCTTCCTACCGGGTCGATTCCCTGACGAACTATCAACATATCCAGACGTCTGGTGACGTCATTAACATTGATGATTTACTGCCCAATCCCGCCGAACTGACGCCTGAAAAGCTGGTTGAGCTCAAGAAAATAGCAACCGAGGCCCCGGAACTTGTGGGGATTTTATTGGCAAGAGACAATGGGGCGACCGGCGTTTTGGTCACCCTTCAATTACCCGAAAGCGACCCCATGGCGGTCGTGGCCGCGAACAATGCCGCCCGCAAACTTATTGAATACTTTTCCGCACAGTACGCCGACATCGACATTGCCCTAACCGGGTTAGCCGCCATTGGTGCGGCATACCCCGAAGCCACCCAAAAGGATATGGAGACACTCACCCCTCTCATGTATCTCATCATCCTCATTTTGGCCACGATCACCCTAAGAAGCATCGGGGCAATGCTTATCGTCTTGCTCGTTTTGACCCTATCCACCGTCGGAGCGCTCGGCATAGCAGGTTGGCTTGATGTGCTCTTAACGCCCCCTTCAGGGCTGACCCCGACAATTATTCTCGTCATCGCAGTGGCTGATGTCGTCCATATTATCCTTGCCAGCCAACGCTGCAGAGCCCTAACTGAAGGCAAAAAAGAAGCTGTTATAATGGGCATTAAACAGACGATCGGTCCGATCACCATCACCAGCTTTACAACGGCAATCGGCTTCCTTAGCCTGCAATTTTCAGCTTCCGAACCCTATCGTGACTTAGGCCTGCTTGCCGCTATTGGTGCAATTCTAGCCTGGGCAATAGCCTTGGGAATTGTTCCTGCCCTAGCCCCCCTGACAGCCCTAAAGCTCAATTCACGACTTGTTGGTTTTTCAATATTTTCCAAGACGGTCCCCTTCTTGCTTCGCAACCCCAAGCGAACATTTCTGTGCCTTGGCATCGGATTTATCCTCTCAGCCTTGCCGATTACGTTGATAGAAATTAATGACCGAATCGTTGAAAATTTCGACAAGAGCCTGACCATTCGCCAAGATACTGATTTTACACTCGACCATTTAACGGGCATTTATCGGCTTGAAGTTGCCGTGGGTTCTCGCTCTGACTCAGGAGTTTCGGACCCGCAATACCTAGAATTTCTTGATCAATTTGGGGTCTGGCTACGCAGTCGTTCCGAAGTTCTGCATGTCAACATTTTGACAGACTCGGTCAAGCGCCTAACACAAGCCATGCACGAGGGAGCACCTGAAGCGTACCGCCTTCCAAAGAACCCGGATTTAGCAGCACAGATTCTTTTGCTTTATGAGATGTCGCTTCCCTATGGCCTGAGCATGACCGACCGGGTTGATATTAGCGGCACGTCCAGTCGGGTCGTCGCGACACTTGGCGCTCTCGATACGAAGGAGTTGCGGACATTCAAAGAAGTCACCGATGCATGGCTAAGCAGAAACTCACCTGATGCGGTCACCGCCAGTCCAGCCACGGGAGAGGCTATCGTCTTCGCCTACCTTTCGCACACCAACATCAGCCACATGATGTGGGGCGTTGGTTTCGCGCTCGCCGTTGTTAGTTTGGTCATCATCGTTGCTCTGAAAAATTTTAAACTGGGCATTCTCAGCATCCTCCCAAACGTTGCTCCCTTTGTCGTAATGTTTGGAATTTGGGGCATCTTTAGGGGCGAAATCAACACCGCAGCCGCCAACGTTTGCGTAGTCGCCTATGGGCTGGTCGTTGATGCAACGATTCATATTTTATATGATTACAATCGTCGAAGATCCGTTGCCCTTTCACCACCGGATGTGGCAATGGCCGAAACCATCTCTGCGATCGGCCCCGCTCTTTTCATCAATTCAATAATCTTAGCCCTCGGCTTTTGCGTCCTCGCGTTATCGTCTTTTAAGATGAATGCCGACCTAGGAATTCTCGCGGCTATCACGATCACAATCGCGTTTATTTTAGATATCATCATGCTCCCGCCACTGATTGTTTTCTTTGATACTGCGCGCACCAAGACGTCCGATTCAACATCACAAAAACCACTGAAAGTAGGAAGTTGAAATGAAAAAAATATTACTGCTATCTTTATGCTGCACATTCACTTTGGCACAAGCCTTTGCCGCTCCGCAATCTAACACCACTGATCGCGGACGGTCCATAGCTGCGGCCTGGAAAGGAACAGACCTCGGCTTTCGTGACAACGTTTCCACAATGGAAATGAATTTAATCGATAAATCCGGCCAAACAAGCACGCGTTCTCTCCGTATGAAAGTTTTGGAGAACCCCGCAAAAGGTCCTGGAAACCATATCCTCATGCGTTTCACCAGTCCTGAAAGTGTGAAAGGAACCAGTGTTCTGGTCCACTCCAAAGTTGGTGCCAGCGATGATGTTTGGTTGCTTATGCCCGCGCTCAGAAAAACAAAACGCATTGCCGCAGTCGACAAGTCAGGCTCTTTTGCCGGAAGCGAATTCTCCTATGAAGATATCGGCACCATGGAGCATGCGAACTTCAAATATGAATGGCTTAGAGAAGAAGCGTGCAACAAACTGACGTGCGCCATTGTCAAACAAACGCCCCTTTATCCACACTCTGGATATAACTTCATCGTCGTCAGCTATGACACTTTAGAAAACAGACAGATGAAAGTTGAATACTTTGACCGTAAGGACCAGCTCGTCAAAACGCTTCACCTTGCCGACTACCAACAACACAAAGGCAAACATTGGCGTGCCGGTACATTGAGCATGAGCAACCACATTACGGGAAAAAAAACGATTCTAAAAATGGCCGACTACAAATTTGATATAGGCCTCAACAAACGGGAGTTTCGGCCTAGCCTATTGGTCGAATTGCTGGAATAATCCGTTGCCCTAGGCGGTTTCTCTCTTTCAAATGAGAGACCGTCATTCAGCACATTTTTGGGTCACAATCATCTTGCCCTCACTTCGATTTTAGATGTCAGAGCCCAAAATAAACCCGCAAATATCAGTTTTTCGGGAGATGAGGGAGCCGAATTTCTGCTCCCTCCGCTGATTTTTTTCTTTGATACTGCGCGCCACAAGACATCTAACAACCACCAAAATCATCCGCTCAAAAGAGGACGTTAATATGAAAAAAATACTAATATTATCCTTATGGGGCGCTTTATGCGGCACATTCACTTTGGCACAAGCATTTGCCGCTCCGCCACTCAACACCGCAGATCGCGGACGATCCGCAGCTGCGGCCTGGAAAGCGACGGACCTTGGCTTTCATGACAGCATGTCCAACATGAAAATAGATTTGATTGATAAATCCGGCCAAACAAGCGTTCGCTCTCTGCATATGAAAGTTTTGGAAAAACCAACCGCAGAGACCGGTGACCAGATTCTCATGCGTTTCGTCGCCCCTAGAAATGTGAAAGGAACCAGTGTCCTGATCCATTCAAAAGTTGGCACTAGTGATGATGTTTGGCTGCTGCTCCCCGCGCTCAGAAGAACAAAACGCATCGCCGCAGCCGACAAGTCTGGCTCTTTTGCCGGAAGCGAATTCTCCTATGAAGATATCGGTTCCATGGAGCTTGCTAACTACAAATATGAATGGCTTGGAGAGGAAGCGTGCGACCAACTGACGTGTGCCATTGTCAAACAAACGCCCCTTTATCCATACTCTGGATATAACTTCATCATCGTCAGGTATGACACGTCCCAATTCAGACAGATGAAAATTGAATTCTTTGACAGGAAAGACCAGCTCGTCAAAACGCTTCAGCTTGGCGGCTATCAGAAATACAAAAACAAACATTGGCGGGCCGAGACCATGAGCATGAGCAACCACATCACAGGAAAGAAATCGATACTCAAAATGACCGACTACAAATTTGGTATCGGCCTCCTTGCACGGGAATTTCGACCGAGACAATTAAAGGAGTTGCTGGATTGATCCGTCACCCTAAGCGGCTGTTCCGTTTCCGACGAAAAGCCGCCATTCCAGCACATTTTTGGGTCGCGATCACCCTCGCCCTCGCCCCGATTTCACAGGCCTGGGCCAAAAATGAGCCCATAAATTACAGCCTTTCGGGAGACATGGGAGCACAGTTTCTGACGTTTTCGGATAACCCTGCGCATCCAGATCAGTCGAACAGCAACCCGCAGCCGTCCTTTCACCTGTCTCCACGCGTTTCCATGCCTTTACCTTGGAAACTGGACGACGGGCGCGCCCGCATTACCGCTAAGCCATTCATCCGCTACGACAGTGTGGATCCCCAACGAAGCAAACTCGATATCCGGGAATTGTACCTCTTTGTCGACCAAGGCGAATGGGGGATGCGTCTTGGCGTTCTTCAAGAGCATTGGGGTATTTTGGAGGGACGCCGGTTAATCGATGTCATCAACCAAATTGACCTTGTCGAGGACCCTCGGGGTAAGGAAAAACTCGGCCAGCCCGGCATTCACTCAAACATTCTTTTGCCGGACGGCCAACTTGATTTCTATCTTTTATTGGGACACAGAAACCGAACCTTCCCCGGGCGGAAGGGCCGCTTTCGTGGCTCGTCACCTGTGGTCGGTGAGGCGACCTTCACAAGTGGAGCCAGCGCCCGCACACCAAGCTATGCCGTTAGATACGGAACAACTCAGGACATCTTAGATGTGGGCGTGAGTCTATTTTACGGCCTGGATCGTGAACCAAATCTTATCCTCTCCTCAAGCACAAACACGTATACTCCAGAGTATCGAAAAGTCGGCCAAATGGGCATTGATATCCAGGCCACATTGGACCATATCGTCCTCAAATTGGAAGCTCTTGAACGCAGAGGTCTCAAGAAGAATGACAACGTCTCAGCCGTATCAACCGGAATGGAATATACATTCGTACGGAGCATCGGCGCTTGGGACATTGGAGTTTTAGGTGAATATTACTGGCAAGACCAAGGGGTGGACGCCCCTTCATCAACGTTTGACGACGACTTCCTTGTGGGCTCCCGGATAACATTTAACGATGCCGGGGACAGCAAACTTCTTCTGGGCGTGATGATTGACCACAGGCGGAAAGACGGCGCACTCAGTATGGAATACGAAACCTGGCTAAACGATGGTTGGACACTGAAATTGTCCGGTTCAATGTTTAAGACCAAGTACGACAACATTCTTTCCGGCCTGAAAAACGACGACTACATCAAGACAGAATTCATTTGCAACTTTTAACGTTCCTCAAGAAACTCATCGCAGGTTTCGCGCAAAGAACTCACCACCCCGTTCGTGGCCGCTTGAGAGATAATTGTAAAGTGATCCGCATCCACGGTTTTTTCTACACGGGATACATTCGGCCAGATTTCAGTCAAAGGTGCCAGCCCCATCATTTCTCGACAGTGCGCCGTTGCCGTAAATATTGATAAGGTCGATTTCGGCCATACGACTTTATGGCCAAGCAATGCCTTGTAATTCCGGCTAAACAAATCAAACCTGCTTGAGACCAGCTCATCCCCGATGTCCGATGGGATATAGCCCTCACTACGAGCCCAAGAGAGAACTTTTTTCGGACTCTCTTTCCAGCCCGCTTCAAGCCTGGTGTAACTCTCCAAGTTGTCATCTGCCAAACCTGCAAAATCGGCAACAAAGCCGAGCGCCAGTTGCCCGTCGGAAACCTGTTGTTCCTTTTCAGGGTCTGTTGAAACCCAGGAATCAATCGTGAAGGTTTGGGATACGGAAGTCCCTTTTACTTCCAATTGTCGGGCGACATCCAAAGCCAGAACGCCCCCCATTGACCATCCTCCGAGCATGATATCTCTTGAGTTGGCATGAGCAATGATCTCATTGGAATAATACTCTGCCAAATCGTGCACCGTATTAAGAGACATATCAGGTGCAGCGGCAACGCCAACCAATTGAACTTGGTCTGTCAAAACCTGAGCCAGCCCGTGATAACACATGACAGCCCCGCCAACGGGATGGAGCATGTAGAGCAACGGCTTGGCTTCATCTTCTTCACCAAAGGCAACCAGTACGCTGCCATTCTTGTGCTGGTTTTTTTCAAAAAACTCAGCCTGATCCTTAATGTTTGAGTTCTGATAAAGCTGCTCTAAGGTTATCGGTTGATCAAAATTTTGCATGAGTTCATTGAGTAAGTGAACGGTCTTTATGGAATCACCACCCAATGAAAAGAACTCGTGATCCACAGACGGCACAGGGACTCCAAGCACCTTTTCCCAGCACGAACGAAGCTGTTTCTCAACCTTGGTTTTTGCCGGCCTCACCACCTTGGGGCCAACGGATATAGGCCTCTGCTCGGCTAAGGCTTTTAGGGCTTTTGCATCAACTTTTCCATTCGACGTCAAAGGAAAGGCATCGACCGAAACGATCCTGCTGGGCACCATATACTTGGGCAAATTGGCGGCGGCAATTTTTTGGGCMMCYTYKYYGTYNGMGAKYTTRKSCSCASRNNACSAMKSMGWCMRRMGACGCATTTTCACCCGCTCCGGACACCACCACAACGGCTTGATCAATAGGGTCAAATTTCTGAAGTGTTTTTTCGATTTCCCCCAACTCAATCCGGTGCCCATTTATCTTAACCTGAAAGTCTCGTCGTCCCATAAACTCCATGCAGCCCTGGTGATCATAACGACCAAGGTCACCCGTCCGATAGATCCGTTCACCGATCGAGGACGCGACGAAAAAGGACTTAGATGTTCTTTTTGGATCATTGAGATAACCTTCCGCCACCCCGTCCCCGGCGATAAATAAATGCCCGACCACCCCGGGTGGAACGGGTTCTAAATCACCGTCCAGTATATGGAACCGTTGATTGGCCAAGGGGTATCCGTAGGGAATGCTTTTCCATTTGGCATCGACCTTTTTCACGTTGAAATAGTTAGACCATATGGAGGCCTCTGTTGCGCCGCCAAGAGAAAAAAACTCACTTTTTGGGAGCAACTCTGCCAAGCGCCCCGGAAGGTCCAAGGGTATCCAATCCCCACTTGCCATGAACACACGCAGACTGTCTAACGCTTCGCCCTTGCGGTGGTTAAGGGCTTTGCTTCCCGTGGGCCCACACTGATAATTTAGCGCCAACTGCATAATGGCGGGAACACTGTTCCAAATGGTCGCCCCATATTTATCAGCCGCCGCGATCCAAGCGCCTGGGTCAGTTAGACTGTTATCTTCGGGAAGCACCAATGCTGTTCCCCCGTGGGACAAAGCAAACACATCGAACACCGATAAATCGAACGTCAGCTCAGACACGCCCAACAGCCTGTCGTCGGGGGTAATTTTGAAACGATCTATCACATCAATAATTGTGTTGGCAGCGGCGCGGTGAGAAATCACGACCCCCTTGGGTTGGCCCGTGGACCCTGATGTATAGATGACGTAGGCGACATTGCCTGGGTCAACATCTCGTAACGGCGCCGTCGTGGGTTGCCCACTTTTCATCTGCGCAAGAGATTTGTGATGATCAATCACCGCAATACCCGCTTGTGTCAGTGCGGACTTTATACGGGGTGTATTTGTCAGAGCCACCTTAATGTCCGCATGTTCGACAATTCCCAGCACCCTATTTTGGGGCATCTGCTCTGACACGGGAACGTAGACGGCTCCGGCAGAAAGGACAGCATACAAGGCCGCTATCGCCTCGGGTGTTTTTGGACCCCCGACGAGAACATGGTCACCGACCTCCACGCCTTTCTCAATCAATTGTGCGGCTAAGTGATTGGCCGCATCAGCGAGCTTTTGAAAACTCCAGAGGCTATCCATATGACATATGGCATCCTTGGAAGGCGCTGTGCGGGCCCATTTCCAAAGGCCGTTATGGAGGGTGTGTTCACCAATTTCTTGATCTGTCCTGTTGGCTGCATTTCGCGCCGTCAGGAACGATGACGGAAGGGCCGGAGGTTTATCCGACGACCAAGCCGCCCTGTCACCCGCAAACAGATCCAAGAGGCTTTCATAATAACAAAAAACATCCGCAATCATGCCGTTCGGGAAGACCCCCTCGACTTCATCAAAGTTAAAGCCGAGTTCTCCATCAACTTCATAGACTYGATGATCCAACCAAACTTGTGGTGTTTGCATCGAGCTGTCGGTCATAGTCCAGCCCACTGACTTATGGAAGGGCTCGTCTTTCTGACCACTTTCGATTTGCGTGGAAAAAACAAACGGCATCAGGGGCTGTCCTGCGTCCGTCCCTTCTAGCTTTGAGGCGATGGATCTCAACACGGCAACACCATCAAAGGCATTCATCTCCATGGCTTCGAAAAGGCGGGCCTGTAACCGAACGACTTGATCATAAAAGCTGCCGCCGCTGTTTACCGCCAGCAGGAGCGTACTGGAAAAATTACCGATCCCTTGGCCGATCTGTTGGTTGACCAAGTATCTTTGAGAGAACATGACATTCAACGTGAAGTCCTGACTTTGGGACCATCTCTGAAGCGCGCAGGCATAAATCTGGCACAGAACGGAATTAATGGAACACCCTTGTTCGGCAGCGATGGCCTGCAAGCGGTTCCATTTTTGAGTTGACAATCTTCCGTGATGGCGTCGAAACGACACCTCTTTTCGGCCTTCCAAAGCGAGAGGAAGCTGCGGTGCCGCACGCATTGAAGGGATACGTTTCTGCCAATAGTCGCGGCTCTTCTTGAACGCTGAAGAACGCCCTTTTTTCGCAAGGCTTTCGGCTAGCCGCGCATAAACCGAGGATGGCTCAGACCATTGCTCACACAAATTCACGTCTTCATAGGCCGCCGCAATACCATCCATGAAAATTGAAACTGAGGTCGCATCAAAGGCGATCAAACGTAAAAGTGCGTGGAGGTGATWCGACTCTTTTTGGCGCACCAAAATCAGTTTGAAGGGAGGGCCGCGTTCCAAGGGGAGAAGAAGGTCTTGCGCATTTTCGATGACGCTATGACAGCCGCCATCGTTTTGCTGCGTGTATATCACATCAATTTTCGGCGCTGTCGCAGAGCCAATTTCGGGATCGCCTATCGTATTGATCAGCATCCTCAAGGGAGGATGTCTGCGCATAACGGCACAAACTGACTGACAAAGACGCTCCTCGTTCAAGTAAGGCGTCTTAAAAACCAAATGCACCATGGCCTGCGTGGAGCAACTGAAAGCGCTTTTTTCTCCGACCCAGTAAGCTTGCTGAAGGTTGGTCAGTTCGCGAAGGCCTTCGGCGTTCTTTGCCCTGAGCACCTTTAAATATCGAATAATTTCAGATTTTTGTGTTTTCAGCTTGTCTAGGGCAGCCGAAGGGATCTGCTTGCCCTCATAACGATAATGCAAGCTATCYGAATCAAGCCAGAGCGTGACCCCATCCACACGGAAATCTTCAATCCAGGCTTTAACCGTCATATTGTCCCCTCATCAACGAGGGTCGAGTCCTCAACCTCTTCGCCTTGTGCTAAGTCCATAATGTGGTCAAGCTTGGCCGCAAACTTTTCCAAATTCGTTTCGATGGAAATTGCGGTTACGGGAATGCCGTCATAGGGCAACCTCGCGTACAGGGATTCCTCTAGTTTTGTGTTTACCATAAAGGCTAAAACCGACGACCCACCTAGGGCAAAAAAATTGTCTTCATTTCCAATATCTTTTTTGGGAAGTTCAAGTGTGTCTGCCCAAATCTGGCGAACAAGATTAAGTGTGGGCTTAAGGCTTGACGTCATGTTTTTGGTTCCTCTTCGATGAGTGCTTGAACGGCCATCAGATACCCCAGAGTCCCAAAGCCAGCGACAACGCCCTTGGCCAAGGGTGAAAGAATAGAGCTATGGCGAAAGGGCTCACGGCTCCAAACATTTGAAAGGTGAACCTCCACCCACGGTGCTGGAAAAGCCTCCAAAGCATCGTACAATGACCAGCCTGCCATCATTAAGGCACCGGGGTTCACAATGGCACTCTCGGCATCAAGATTGGCCTCAAGGAAATCAATAAGGTCACCTTCACTGTTGCTTTGAAATGCGAGCAAAGAGCATCCTTTGGCCTTTACCGCCTTCTCAACCTTCTCTGTGATTTCGGCTAAAGTTTCATAGCCATAAATTTCTGGTTTTCTTTTGCCAAGTCGGCCGAGGTTAGGGCCATGTATGAAAAGTATTTTAGGCACGATCTTTAATCCCAATGAGGTCAATGAGTTCCGGAGGATGGCGGAGAACGTAATTGGGGTTTAAGGCCATGATATCGTCTTCCATGGCTTCGCCCCAAAAAGCTGCGGCCACACGGATATTGGCGCTTTTGCCACACATGACATCCGCAACGGCATCGCCGCAAAAGAGTGTCGTTTGAGGGTTTGCCGTCAGGGTTTCCATGGCTTTCAAAGCCATGTCGGGGGCGGGTTTTGGTTTTTCCACCAAGTCGCTGCCCAACACCAAATCGAAATATTTTAGAAGGTCGAGGTACTCCAATGTCGCCGTGGCTCGTTCCCAGTCTTTGCCGGTGGCAATCGCCGTCTTAATCCCCGCATTTTTTATGCTTTCCAGCATATCTCTTATGCCTGGGTAGACTTCAATCATGGACATACGACGGTTACTTTCCGCCTTGAACACCTTGTGCATTTCAATGGGCAGACCCATGATTTTGAGAATCTCAGGGAAACTTCGTCCAAAGTATTTTTGGTACTCTGTAAAGGGCGGAGGCTCCCCGCCCACAATGGCTTCATGAGCTGCATAATAGGCTTCACGAGCCACCGGAAGACTGCAGATTATGACACCATCCAAATCGAAAATGATGGTCTCGAATTTTACGGGTTCGTCATGGTTTGATGGGGGCATTACAGTTTTGTTATCCTTTTTTGCTTGGCGCATGATTAAGAGATTCATCCACAGCTAACGTCATCGAAGTCACATCCAATTCACTGCCAAGAAATGTGGAAATACGTTTTGCTTCACCTAATGGATTTGACAGAACCCCTTCGTAAGGAACCACGAGAACGTCCATATTTGGTCGGTCTTTTAACCAAGCAAACGTCTCGGACAAATGCAGTTGATACATTTTTTCAAGCTGTTCCAGGTCACCTTTACCCCATTCCTCACCACTTTCATGCGCCGCCATTTCGGCTTGAGAACGCAACACTTCACAAAGTGAGCGCTGAAGAAAAATAATTTTATAGAAATGAGATGATGGCAGTTGCGGCAACAGCCTCGATATCACCTTGATCGTCTTACCCGATGCATCCTTTATCCATGAAGAGTAGGAGTCTTGTTCCTTGACCTTTTCAAATTCAAAATAGCCATGGGGGTTTCGCTGATCTTTTTTACGGATGAAATCGGCAAAGAGATCAAGCCCTCCTTCTTTGCACATCCGCATCATCATGGACGTCCCCGAGCGCGGCAAACCCGACACCACGGTTATTGTCGAAGCTTGAATGGCTCCTGGCTGGACGACATCCATGCACTCATACATGTGCGGCATATAAATCTCCCTTTGTTAACCACGCCCTCATTGGAAGGCGACGCTTTGGTCGTGGATACTCAGAACATGGCTCGTGCCCTGAGCGGCAACAGCTATCGCATAACGCTCACAAACCGGGACGTCGTAAATTCTCCAGAGTTCGCTAGGTTTGCTCCCGGCAGGCCCAACAACCGCCTTGGAAAACGGACGACACAATGAACCAACGTCGAGTTTTACCAAGGGATAACGCAGGCCAATGCCCACGCCCTTTAGCAGAGCCTCTTTGCGTCTCCACGCCGTAAACAAGGCATCTGGTCTTTGGCATTCAAGCAGGCCTTCAACCTCTTGGGATTCTGCGTCGGACAAGGCCCAGCGCTCGATCGCCGCGAGCATAGAAGGACGTTGAGAAGAGGCCTCAACATCCACACCAACAGCATTAGAAGACGAGGTCACGACGGCGGCTATATCTCCCGAATGGGACAGATTGAATTGAACGGGTGGCCCGAAACTGGAGACCGGTTTTCCGCCGGGCTCGCTCGTTAAGACAACTTTATTTGGCGATACATTTGTAATCTCGGACAGAACGCGCCTAAGGAATATTCGGGCCTTTACCCAGCGATCGCGATCAAGAGGAAACTTTATGCCTTCAGCCCGCGTTTTTTCACTGACAGAGAGATCATCAAAGCAAGCCCCTTTGAGTTTTTCACTGAGGTCATAGCACCACAGATCGATCTTGGACGGGGCTGTTAGTTCAACTGGCATTTTACTTTCCACTGAAAGCGAGCTGCCAAAAGCGTTACCGCGACAAGATTACCAATGATGATGGCTTCCATCAGTCCGCCAATAGAGTGCCCAAGCTTGATCGASWKGMWCMRRYSCRSNAGGMNANCSATRRSKNASCRRATAGGCGATGATATGACAGAGGGTGGGTGTCCAAGCATCGTGCCAGCCGCGCAGGGCATTCGCCATAACACCTTGGCCACCATCAAGAGGCAGCGCTATGGCCAGAAACACGATCATAGGTGCCGCAATGGCAACAATATTTGGATCATTGGTATACGCACCAATCAGTTCCTGGGGGACGAAGAAAATAACAATGCCAGAAACGGCCATTGCAGCCATCCCAAGCCCAAACCCGACCCAGGTTGATAATCGAATATCATCACCGCTGCCCCGGCCATGGGCCATTCCCACCTGCACAGATGTTGCAAAACCAACCCCCATGGCAAGCATGAATATTAAGGACCGAATGTTGATGAGTATGGCATTACCGGCGAGAATTTCTGGCCCGAGCTGACTCGCCACAATGGCTAAGGCCATGAATGCCCCAGCCTCGATTCCGAAACTGAGCCCGCCGCCATAACCAATATGGCGTTGAACCTTCCACTCAGACCACTTCCACCCCGCCCAATTCGAAACACCATATTTGCTTCGCTCAGCCATAATAAACAGGATGTAAATGAGCACCCCAACGGCAAGGAAAACACGGACGATCAAGGTCGCCCAAGCAGACCCTTCTGCACCAAGACCGGGTAGTCCAATTTCACCGTAGACCAGGCCATAGTTAAGGACGATATTCAACAAATTGGCCGCCAGCATGGCATACATACCCGGCTTTACACGACCAATGCCCTCTAGAAAAAACGTACACGCGACGAATAAGAGGATCGGCATCAAACTCACCCCTAAAATAATCGCCAAATGACCTGTTTGAGCTGCAATATCCGGTGAGACACCTAAACTTTGAACAGTCGGTCCGATGGGAACACTCAAGGCCAAAAACAATAGCCCGAGCAGCCCGGCGAAACACGTCCCCCTCTGCCAAGCAATGCCAGCTTGGTCTGGTTTACCTTCGCCAACGGACGTCGAGGCGATGACCAAGATACCGATCAGCATTCCGACACCAATAACCATTAATGTGGTCGATATCGCATGCGCAAGAGACAAAGCCGCCAAACCCGTCGTCGAAAAGTTTCCGACCATCAGAGTGTCCACGAGGGACATGCTGAGAAGCCCGACACGTGATACAATCACCGGGCCGGATAATTTTATTATATCTATAAGTTTAACTCTTATATCGTTTAAAACAGCCATTTTCTACCAGCGCCAATTCATAATAAATTATAAAACCAAAGACATTCTGTGGTTTCTATTGCTTCAATATGCAATATTTGGTTTATTAACGTCTATTATATACACTCAACGCGTAGACGCAATAAATAAAACTATCATTCTATACGTGTATCTAGTTCGGGCAACAAATGAAGATTGAAGAGAAATCATGAATGCTTATAAACTCTGTTTTGTAACACTTTCTGTGAGTGATTTAAGGGCTGCGGAACAATTCTACGTGAACATTTTGGGCTTCAAGGTGAGCCGTCGCTATGCGCCGACCAACTGGATATCGCTGGATATAGACGAAAGCGGCGGTGGTCTTGGACTGGTTGAGATCAGCAATGACGAAGACAGGCCATCGTCGGCAAGGGTGGATATTTTTGTCCGAGGCCTAGACCAATTGTGGACGACCATTGAATCCAAGGTTACCATTGTTTCTCCACCATGCCACACACCCTGGGGAAGCTATAAAGCCGTAATCCAAGACCCCTTTGCGAACACCCTGGGACTTGTTGAAGCACCTCAAGGAGCAAATTTGTCATGAGCCCTTTCACGTTTCGAATTCACAAACCTTCCCCGAGTGAAAAGAAAAGGCTGAGGGCATGTGGAATGCCATTTTCCAGACTCAAAATTTTTGCTGCCGAGGAAATTTCAGGCCAATCAGGCTTTAGCATTGAGCGAAGTCGCGTATTGAAGGCCCTATCAGAGCTTCAGGAGCTTCGATCTGTTGGGCCATCTCTGGCAACAAAAATGATCATGCTTGGTTGCGACTCAGTCGCGTCCCTGGAAAATTCAAACCCGTCAGAAATGTATCACAAATTATGTGACATCTTGGGAAGACGGATTGATCCATGTGTTGAAGATGTCTTCCGTTGCGCCGTCGCGCAATCTAAATACCCCAACATGGATGAGCAATTTGGGGATTGGTGGCATTGGACGGATCAACGCGGCAGAGCTGATGTCCCTTATCCAAAGGAATTCCAAGAATGAAACAAGATCACAATGAATTGAACCCAGACCTCCAAACGCAAGAATCGGCTCACACCGCGGATACCTTAAAAGGTCGCGTCGCCTTGGTCACTGGTGCCTCGGGACTGTTAGGCCAAGCCATTTGCATTAAGCTTGCCTCCATGGGTACAACCGTCGTCGCTGTCTACGGTCAAAACACACAAGCGGCCGAAGCCCTGCAAAGCACGATACAAGATGCCAACGGCGTTTGTGAAATCGTTTCACATGACCTAACCCATGCCAATACACCAAAGGAAATCGTGACGGACGTGTTGAAGACTCACAAGCGGTTGGATATCGTTGTCGCTTGTGCCGGCATCACTGTTCGCAAGTCGGCCCTCATGACCAGTTCGGATGAAACGGACCAACTCTTTAATCTAAATTTCCGGTCCGCAGTCGACATATCTAGAATCGCCATGCGCGTCATGATGCGCACGCGGTGGGGGCGTGTGATAACGGTTGGATCACGTGCCGGAGGTTTTGGAATGCCTGGACAGGCTGTTTACGCAGGCACCAAAGCCGCTTTGGAGGGCTGGACTCGCTCTGTCGCATCAGAAGTTGGGGCTTACGGCATAACCGTCAACGTGTTGGCACCCGGTGCCATAAAGTCACCCGATGATGCCGTTTACTCGGCCGACGAAGAGGCCGAAATCATTTCAAAAATTGGCCTAAAAAGACTGGCTGATCCACAAGATATTGCCGCTGCGGTTGGCTTTTTAGCTTCTCCCGATGCGTCTTACGTCAGCGGAACAACATTGGTGGTTGATGGTGCAGCAAGATTCTAACCTTCTCACATTGGGCATAGATCTCGGCGGCACAAAAATTGCCGCACGGTTATGTCATAACGAAGTGATCATCGATGAACGTTTCGCCGCGTTGCCGCGCTATGGCAATGGTGAAGATGAATTAAATGCGATGTTGGATTTTTTGCGTGGATTTGGAAATCTACGCGATAAACTTAAGGGAACCTGTATTGCGGGTGCCCCGAATGTCGATAGCAACGGCATTGTCACATGTTGGCCGAACCGTCCCCACTGGATTGGGATTCCTTTAAAGTCAGCTGTTGAGGAGGTCCTTGGCGCGACCGTCATGATTTGCGACGATGGATGTGCCGCTGCTATTGCCGATGCGTCAGTCCTTAAATCCAAGCACCTGATTCACTTTTCTTTGGGCACGGGCGTCGGCGGAGGCGTCGTCACATCAGGCGGCTTACTGCTTCCAAACCACACCCGAAGTACCGAGCTTGGACATATGCTGGTGGCGGCCGATGGTCGAGAATGCACCTGTGGTCGGCGCGGCTGTCTTCAGGCCTACGCATCAACCACGGCCCTACAGTTAAAAGCCTACGGACAAATCACTAAAAAGGGCAATGAGCAACTTCGTCGTGACTATATGGCCAAACGAAAAGATGTGGTTCTGGCTTTATCATCGGCAACCGACAAACTTGCCGTAGCTGCGGTAAATTTGATTGAAATATTCGGTTCGGATACCATTAGCTTCAGTGGCGGGGTTGTGGAGATTTTGCCGGAGCTCCCATCGAAGGTTYCACAAAAGTTTGCAAAGTATCACCGCGTCGGTCACACCCAGCCCAAGTTTGTTTTATCGCCTCATCTCGGCATTACATCCTTGGTTGGAGCATGCGAATTGGCTCTCCGTCAGCCGCTTCAAAAAACATCGCGCTAAACGCTCGCCAAGAGGAGGCCCCGCAGACGTGCGCTATGTGTCAATGACGGCGTATAGCCCCTGTAAACGTTGTTTCCGAAGGCGCGCTAGGGCGTGATGCGTGAAAACGGTATTCAAGCTGTTAGAACGCGGAAATCAAGGCGTTACTTCAGTCATACGCCAGTGATGGGCTTTGCTCCAAACCTGCTTGAGGAAGACTTTATGGCAATGGCACCAAATCAGAAATGGTCGGTCGATATATCCTATATTGAGACCTGCAAAGGTTGGCTTTACTTGGCCGTTGTCCTCAATCTTTATTCTCGAAAGATTGTTGGCTGGGCCGTCAGCGATCGAATGAAAAAGGACTTAGCCTTACGAGCATTACGTATGGCGATAATTCTGCGTCGACCAACGCCAGGTCTCATTCATCACTCGGATCGCGGTAGTCAATATTGCGCGACGGAATATCAGCCCAATAAGGTATGAAAATATGGCAGGCTAAAGAGCGAGGTGCTGTTTACTTTTTTCAGACAAGTCCAGGATTTGGTTGAACAGGCATTGACGTGTTTTTTCGATGTCATTGATTAACTTTTGAACTTGTGCCGTATCAGAATATGACTTCTGAAAGTCCTCATCATTTAAAGCCATTTTGAACAGGTTTCCCAGCCGTGCTAAATCTGCACTGACTTTAAAGAGATCTACAATTGCACGGGCATTGAGGACACTTTGAGGAATTTTAAATTCCGTCATAATCCGGCGTACGTAATCTGACATGGTGAAATTAAATCGAGTGGCATCTGCCCTTAGGCGATCATATTCATCTCGGGTTACGTGGGCCTTAATGGTGGACGTCCGTTTTGTCTTATCCATGACCGGGGCTCGTCAAATGCGCTTTAAATTGTTTTTGCACATAAACTAGATTCTCGATACGAGCCTGTAGTATTTTCCGTTCCATATAATCCGGCTCTACGATCAAATGATTTTTTAAATCCTGAATGTGTTTTTTGAGGGTTTTAGGATCTTCCATTTCACCGTTCATGATTTTTCCCTCACAAACAGGCTTGGTAAATTTGTTCATATACGGCGCGGCGGATCATCGTAAGGCGTTGCCTGCACATGACGTCAAATTCTGGTGATGAGATGGCTTCCTGAAAGGTTTTTCGCTCCTTGAGCATGCGGGTGAAATTAWGGCCAAAGGTGGATTTATTGAGTTCTGCGATACGTACAAAGGCATGGATTTTTTCAGAATATTTTWNAACAACCTTCGAGTCTTCAACGGAAWCACCTTCCATTTCTACTTTGCCAAAAYATTCATTCAACCAAACAACGACAGGTGCATCTGGAAAGTTTACCAGCAATGCCTGAAGTCCGTTCATAGTRTCTAGAATGGATTGCCCGCCTGTGACTACGGTATGAAGTTTCACATCGTGGCCGCGCTCGCCTAAAAAGCTAAAATATCATTCTCTTTCAGATATGCGCATAGGGGCAGGAATGTTGAAGCGCCGTTATCGATAATGATGTTTGTATCTTTTGATACATCAAGCAACATTTCGACAAAGTGATCGAAGGCCTGCTCATTTACGCGACCATCAATCAATAGATCGATCAATTGAACATTGAGCTCCTCATAAGAAGCAAATGAGCGGTTTACAGGGTCTGTATCCAGACAAAGGATTTCAGCACCTTGGTCTTTATAAAATTGAGCCAAAAAATACGCGACCAAAGACTTGCCTACTCCGCCTTTTCCTTGCAATACGAAATGTATGTTCGCCATAATATCTTCCTTTCTGTCGTAATTTAAAATGCCCCACCATATGGCAGGGGGTGGTTTTTTATGTATGTCTGCGCCCAAGCCAAAAAGGCTTGATCCGGATTTTTGGGAAATGGTTTGTTCGTGTTCTTGTGCTAGCCTAGCCATTCAGCTTCCAAACCGTGAATGTCATAACCAGAAAACCTTTGACGAGCCTGCTCGAAACATTTCTGCGTGATGCCTTTAAATGAATATCTAGGGGTATTAGATTCAATGGGAGGTTCTATGGAAGGTTTGGCTGACACAGAGTCAGGCCCCTCATGACGCGGAGTCATTACCCCCCTGACATATTGTCTAGGGGGTTGGATCTCTTCCTCTCGCCCACTGACGCCAATCAATTGATAGATAATCACCCCGCTGAAATGCTCTCCAACTGGCCGTATCTTTCGTTTCGATCTCAGTTGTTTGAGAACTCGCCGGACATGTCGATCACTAAGCTCAGTATCTTTGGCAAGGCGCTTTGCACTTGGCCATGCTGTGTGATCTTCGCCTGCTCTATCGGCAAGTGATAGCAAAACCGTTTTTTCCGCAGGCGTAAGCCCACGTTGCTTCCATGCCCAAATCGTTGCATCAAGGCTCATGATTTACCTATTCAGCTGTGATCAGTTGGTCGTTGGGGCGTTTAATAGGTAATTTTGGAAGGCTTGGTTGTTTTYTTGGCCGACCGCGTTTACTAGGAAGCTTTGTGGTTATGGATTCAATAACATCCGTATCAAACCATGTCTCAACATCATCGCGACGATAGATGGCGTTTTTTCCAACTATTTTATAGCGAATTCCACGTCCTTGACTGACCATATGTGCCAAGTTAGAAAAATTTATTGGATATTGTTCTGCTACTTGTTTTCGAGTGAGATACTTGCTCATAAYATAGTCTCCTGCATTTGATTGCAGAGGACTATGTCAACATCTGAAGGGCCATTACGAGTATCTATTATCTATTTTTTAAAAATAGATTTTATCGATCTGCAATAAATAGTTTTCGCCCCGAATTTTTTTTCAAAATCATTAATACAATTTGTTAGATCTTTTTGAAATGTTCGATAGCTATAACCAGTTACTGAGTGGCCATTTTTTTCATCACCGAGAAAATAATACAGTGCATCTGCCATCAAAAGTCGATCTCCGTGTGTGCCAAGGCGAGAGCAAATCGTCTCAAAATTTTTAACAAGATCATCCACATATTCGAGACGTTTTTGTTTTCCAATTTTTCTTTTAATTCGATCAGCTTCAGTAACAACAGTCTCTAGATACAGTGTGAATTTTTCTCTCGTTTTATTTTCCTCAGTGATTTTTGAGCTTTTATGTTCCTTTCCTAGCTTTCTCAAACCAGCATTACACTTTGCCGCTTGTTTCTTGGTCCAAAATGAAACGTTTATAATTGGCTGATCTAAGATATCTGTGAAAATTTTAATCCTGTATGAACCAAGACCTTTATCGGCACAGCTATCTTCAAGAATCAAACCACCATTCACATCTTTCGCAATATCAGAGTAATGGCACACAACAGGCTTGCGCTGAAACCAGTTCGTAGAGACGATCATCTTTTTTTCAAAATCAAACATGATCCCTGAACTAACACCGATTATGCTCAAGTCAGGGTTAAACTCAGAAAACTTGTCGAGCCTTTGTTGAACAATCATCCTTAAGAAAGAAAAGAGAAGCGTTATAAAAACAATTGGCACATAAAAAATATTGTCTCCAATTCTTGAACTTATAAACTCTGCAAGCATTATTAACTTCCTTTTGTCGTCAGATTTATTAATTAGCAAAACGAATTGAACAGTATTTGAATTGAATCGTCCCTATTTACTTCTCCCAATTATTAAAAGTTATCATCAGGGCTATGTGGATAATTTAAGAAGCTTGCTTGTAGGTTGGGATAAAATTTAAATATTGCGCCAGTCAGGTTCATGAATAAATGGCCATCTTTGGGTACGTTTAAACATGGGACAATTTGGGACAAATTTGGGACACTCAGTCCGAATTTYACTGCATTTGACCTGACTCGACTGCACTCCACTATACAACAAAATCAATGCACTAGAACAAATCGTGTTGCATTACAGTAGCATAGAAAGGCCCTCCGAAGGCAGAGGTCTCGCGTTCGAATCTCGTCGGGTGCACCATTCTTTTCAATGACTTAGCTCTATATCGGCAAGGCTCTCATCAGGGCCTTGTCCGGTGATGAGCAGAAATCGGTCGATTACCTTGAAATACTGGAGACTTCTTCGCCAATGCGCGCGCGCAAGATTTCGAGTTCGGTGTCTTTGCGGATATAGCTGCGAGCGCCGGCTAAGTAGGCATCATCGGAAAGCATGTCATTATCCAAGCCGGTCAACATAACGACCTGGGCTTTGGCGTCTACTTTCAAGATTTCCCGCAGGGCCGTCAGGCCATCCATTTCGGGCATTTTCACGTCTAAAAACACCAGATCAGGCTTGGTATTTTTAAACAAGTCCAAACCTTCGGCGCCATTAACGGCTTCGCCCAAAATTTCACAACCCTCGGCTTGCAGCAACGCCGCCACCAATTTTCGGATATCGTCATCGTCATCAATAATAATGACCCGCGCGGCGGGGATTACGTCCGCAGTGTTTGCCTCGGTATTTGCCATGACAGGCTCCCTTTAATTTTCACACGTAATGATAGGGGGATTGATTAGCTTTGCCAAGCTTTTGATCTCTTGTACAGGTGCTCATAATGTGGTCTGCTTGACGTCTTAAAACGGACGCAATCACCATGACAGATGATCCACAGGACTTAAGCCAAAAGCTTGCCCACCTGCGAGCCAAATATATTGCTCAATTTGAAGGCCGCTTTGACAAGGTAATGGCGGCTTTGAACTTGTTTCAGAGCCACCATTCACCCGAAGATCAAGCCGAAGGCCTTAAAACACTTGAGTATCTTACCCATAAGCTTGCCGGGTCCGGAGCCTCATACGGCTTTCCGAAAATCACAACTACAGCCAAAGAAATCGAACGGGCTTGTTTAAAAATCAAAGCATCAGATCAAACCATGTCCACCGAACATGTTGATCAATTAGCCCTCTTGGTTCAAGGCTTAGCCGAGGCTAAACCGGAAAACTGAAACCACACCAACGACCAATGCATTCATCAAACAGGCGACGATGTACAAATACAAGGCCCGGTCGATATCTTGGGCGGTGGCTTTTGCTGTTCCCGCCCCGATCCAAGGATCTTTTTGAGTATGTTGTGAATATTTCCGGGGGCCAGCCAAGCTGAGGTCAAACGCGCCCGCCATGGCCCCTTCGGGCCACCCGGCATTGGGCGATTTGTGTTTAGACGCATCGCGCCACATGGTTTTGAAACTGCGCCACGGATTGGCACGGGGCGATACTGCGGCAGCAAAWACAATCAACAAACCCGCTAAACGCGCTGGAATCAGGTTCAAGATATCATCAAGTTTAGCCGCCACAAATCCAAAGGCCCGGTATTTGTCGTTGCGATAGCCAATCATCGAATCCAAGGTATTGACGATTTTATAAATCAGCAAACCCGGCACCCCAAACAAAACATACCAAAACACCGGAGCCACCACCCCGTCGGAAAAATTTTCAGCCAGACTTTCAATGCTGGCGCGCGCCACTCCATGTTCGTCCAAATACGCAGGATCACGGCCAACTATGTGGCCCACGGCCACGCGACCAGCATCAAGTCCGTCTTGTTGCAAGGCCACGGCCACCCGGCGCACCGCCGTATAAAGTTCACGTTGTGCCAATAACGATATCAACAAAAACAGTTCAACTGCCCAGCCAAAATCATGATTAAAGGTCAACCACTGAATGCCAAGGCCAACCACCCCGCCCAAAGCGACCATGCAAATGACCGTAATGGCGCCGCGCACGGCCCGGTCCATTTGGCTGCGGCTGGGACGATTAAGCTTGTTGTCAAACCAAGAAATCAACTTGCCCGCAATCACCACAGGATGCGGCAACACTTTGAAAACAAAGCCCATTGATCCCACCGCCGCATCCAACACCAAAGCCAGAAGCAACAAAACAAGGGGATCAAAACCCGAAGACGATTGTAAAACACCAAATGTAAACATGGGCGCAGTCTAAGCCAAAATTCTTTTATATAAATTAAAATTGTGAAGTCCCGACAGACTCCTCTATAACAACCTCATAAACGATAAAATGGGCGGAGGCCATGACCACCCATTTCCAAATTAAGCCAGAGGCAATGACCAGCGAAAGGGACAGAATATGTCTACCCCACAAGATCTTCCAGCCATCATGATTTGCGGCCACGGCTCGCGTTCGAAAAGTGCCGTTGATGAATTTAATCAACTGGCGGTGCGCATCAAAGAACGCCTGCCTGATCATAACGTCGAAAGCGGATTTTTAGAATTCGCCACGCCTGTCATCCGCACCGGATTGGACAAACTTCGCGACGCGGGAGCCAAAAAAATTGTCTGTTTGCCCGGCATGCTGTTCGCAGCGGGTCACGTCAAAAACGACCTGCCCAGCGAAGTGAACAATTATGCGGCCGAAAACGAAGGTCTGGAAATGATCTTTGCCGCCGACCTTGGTCTGGACGCCCGCCTGTTGGACGCCGCCAAACAACGCGTCGAAGAAGCCATTGCCGCTGCCTCCACAGACGTCGCCTTGGAAGACACTTTATTGTTGGTGGTCGGGCGCGGCACCAACGATTCCGATGCCAATTCAAACGTCACCAAAGTCACCCGCATGATGTGGGAAGGCTTAAATGTCGGCTGGGCCGAAACCGGGTATTCCGGTGTGGCGTATCCGTTGGTGGATCAAGCCTTGGCGCGGGTCACAAAAATGGGCTTTAAGCGTATTATCGTTTTTCCGTACTTTTTGTTTTCCGGCATTTTGGTCACCCGCATTTTCAATTGGGTAGACGAGGCAGCCGCGGCCAATCCAGACATCGAATTTTTAAAAGCGTCTTACTTAAACGACCACCCCAAGGTCATTGATGCTTTCATCGCGCGCCTGAACGAAGCTTTAGACGGCGAAGGCAATATGAATTGCCAGCTGTGTAAATACAGAGAACAAATCATCGGTCACGAACACGATTTGGGCACCGCACAAGTCGGGCACCATCATCATGTGCAAGGTGCGGGCGTTGAAGAAAACCCCGAAGACCATGGCGTGCATCATGGCCATCATCATCATCATCATCACGGAGACGAGGGAAAATAACCGATGTCGTCTTTCGATTTTGATTATGTCCG